>NZ_JAVXUS010000011.1:0-112874 GCF_032334135.1 Halomonas sp. I1 | reverse complement strand
TGTGATCATTACAGGAACTATGGTGGAAGAACTGAAGGCCATTTGGAACCAGCACCCACTACATTAGATGATGACCCTGATTCATCCAGTGCCGTCACGGCGAATCCCCCACCGTTGACGGCTCTGTACGGGACTTCGCGGACACCCACGCCAGCACCCAATGGCATGAAATGGCGTCTGGTGAGGCTAATTGCTAACCCCACGCTCAGGAACTATTACGACCACCACTTACTTGATCGTAAACTGCTGGATCAAAGCCCCCGTAACTATAAATCTCTTCCCGTGGAATATAAATAGCATCCATCATCTTATCAGGGCTTTCGTGAAAAAACTGCGGATAGTCATTAGGAAGGTACATCCCTCTCTCGTCCTTATCCCTAAAACCACTCATGATTGGCAAGAGAGCTATTTCCTTGAACGTTTCTCCACCGTCAGGATCCCCCATCCCGACTATTATCCCCACATACACCTTATCATTTTTAACGG
The DNA here is from genome assembly GCF_032334135.1 of Halomonas sp. I1. NCBI lineage: Bacteria > Pseudomonadati > Pseudomonadota > Gammaproteobacteria > Oceanospirillales > Halomonadaceae > Halomonas > Halomonas sp. I1. The sequence continues at coordinate 112,388 of NZ_JAVXUS010000011.1, read as the reverse complement.
AGACCTGAATAAGCGAATTGGTAAGAAAACTCCTATACAAAAACAACTCTAGAGGGCTATCCTCCACAGACTTTCTCAGGTTTTCGAGCTCTTTCAAACCCCTAACTTCATGAGAAAAACTCTTATACCGCTCCAAGTAATCATTTAAAGACCTATACCATTTATAGCGACATAGCCTTGCGTTACTTTTTTCAACGACTGGCACCCACCATTTGAAGCACCAAGCCTCTGGATACAGGTCTTTTATCTCCACCACTTTCCAGCAAAGGCTCCAAACAAGAGCAATCACAACAGTCGCAACGGACAACGATGTGACCAGAGCCAAATTCGCGAAGCCAACCAGCCTCTCCTCCTCCTCAATCTCCCTCCCCAAAGAACTATACACAACCTCCAATCCGTCCGAAAATCGATTGGACACCAGATCGAGAACAAAAACTCCAACAGGAGTAAGGAAAATAAAAAATGCTATCGCTAAGGAGACAAGACCATACGAGCATGCATGCAAGTAAAGGCGCTGTCCTTCATAGCGCTGGAATTTCCAAGCATGCCTTGGATTGCTTCGACAAATAATATACCCAGATACCAAAACGGGCAGAATAAGGAGAGCGTACAAAATTTTACCTACCAAATAAAAAGGGAGGAAAGCATCCTCCCTTCATAATTGACCAATCGACTAGAGTTCGAAAACAGCAACAAGCTTTTTAAGAAGTGCTACGCTCCACTTCCTTGTGGTGCCTCTCTGCCTTTTCCGACATGTGTCGCTTGGCAGCCCTTACGCTGGGCATGTCCCTGTAATGATGTACAGCCTCTTCGATAGCATGTTTCGTAAGGTATACACTACCACCACCAACGACCTTTACGTCATCGGCTTTCATGCCACTATTTTTCAACCATGTCTTCACGACTTTAGCAGCCATAAATCCCCCGTCAGAGCGCTGTTATTCCATTTTGTTATTACAGAACTCTATATCTATGCCATCCCCAAGATAGACAGTGTGTCACCAAATTGGTTCTACTCACCTGTGCATCGGTGTGCCTGCGCATGCCAATGTAGCTATGTATGTACGTTTATATGCATCTATGGGCATTGGTGAGGCTAGAGCATAGCCTAGAGATGTCGATGTGTCGAACCGCCCCTCCCTTCACTGTGTGAGACGCATTGCTATGACTATCTCCCTTGGGATCGCTCAACGATAGAGCCGCACCCGGCTCGATTCCCCTGCCCGATCAGCACCCTACCTGACCCGCTGTCTCACGCGCGCCGCACGGCGGTGGGCCTTTTGTCGTGAGCGATCGAAAAAAACACACGTGAGGATTGACGTCGTTCCTCTTTGTACCTATATTTAGGTACAAGGTAAGGCCGCACGGGCCGACCGGTAATCCAAGCCAAGGGGGCAACATCATGTATACCAACATCCGCTATAGCGAAACCCGCCACGCTCGCACCGGAACCAAGACCGTCACGGTTAACACCCCGTACCACCCGGAGATCGTGGACCTGTTTAACAACCTGGGCGGTCAATGGAATTCTGAGTTTTCCGGGTGGACGTTCGATCCGCGCGACCTCCCTCGCGTTCGCGAGGCCCTGATCCATGTGTTCGGTACCGATGGGGAGGATGGCGCCGAGCTCGTCACCGCGCAGGTGAGATTCGACGCGGACTACTACGAAGACCAGCAGGCATTCTTCTTCGCTGGCCGCGAAATTGCTCGCGCCTACGGGCGTGATACCGGCGCAAAGCTGGGCCCAGGCGTTACCGTTGTCGAGGGTCCCGCCCCCACCGGTGGCGGCAGCATGAAGAACTGGAAGACCGTCATTCGCCCGGGAACCGTTATCGAGATCAAGGACCTGCCGCGCCCTGCTATCGAGAAGGCCCTCAACGAGTACGCGGACGACAAGGACTTGACCATCACCGTCACCGAGACTCCTGCCAACCGCGAACAGCTCGAGGCTCGACGGGCCAAGCTGGTGGCGGAGCTGGCCGAAATCGATCAGCAGCTCGCCGAGATCTGAACGATGGTTTGGTCGATCCTGCGCCGCTGGAGACAGCGGCGCATCACCGTTAAGGCGTTTTCGGCAGTCCATCGCGAGTACCTGCACAGCCTAGCTATCAAGGCGAAAACACGGCAGAACCGAGAGCAGTGCTTGCGATACGTTGTTGAGCACCTGGGTGCGATGCCAGCGGTCGATGTCCGGCCATCACACATCGCCAGGATGATTGCTGACATCCATGATTCAGGGCGCCGCGTCACGGCGCGACGCGTGCTGCTGGAGGCCGACGCCCTCTTTTATCGCGCCGTCCTCGAAGACGTCTTGTCGTCCAATCCTGCAGCAGCCGTTAAACCACCGCATGCACCGCCGGCACGTGCTCGGCTGAAGTGGGAGGAATGGCTCGCCATTCACGACTGGGCAGTGATGCGCGGCCGCCTATGGTTTGTCTGCGCACTGCGGCTGGCTTTGATCACTGGGCAGCGGCGGAGTGACCTGGTACGAATGCGGATGGATCATATCGCCGATGGCCACCTGCGCATTGAACAGCACAAGACGGGGGCGAGGATCGCCCTGCCGCTGGATCTGAGGCTGGACGCTCTGGGTGCCACCCTCGGCGATGTCATTCAGGACTGCATGGACTATCGACGATCGGGGCAGTACCTGCTACGCAAGACCGGCGATCGACCGCTTGACCCCGGATCGCTCTCGATGCGTTTTGCCGAAGCTCGGCAGGCTGCCTTGCCTGATGCCGATTGGTCGCCGCGAACGCCCCCGACATTGCATGAGATTCGCTCACTCTCGGAGCGTCTGTATCGCGCCCAAGGTATCGACACCATGACGCTGCTGGGCCACAAGCGGCAGCATATGACCGACCAGTACAACGATGATCGCGGACTGTCGGCTGGCGACTGGCGGCAGCTGAGGTTGTAGACTGTCGCCATTTGACCCGGAGATTAATATGACTCCCGACGACCTCGGTCCCGATGCACTCGCCCGAGCTGGACAGGCCCTGTTCGGAGACCGCTGGCAGACAGACATCGCTCGCGAACTGGGCATCGGAGACTCCCGTCGCGTGCGCCAGTGGATGAGCGGTGATCGTTCCATTCCGCACGGAGTATGGGGCGACATCGCCGAACTACTACGCCGGCGCGGAAGTGCTGCCCTGGAGCTCGCCGACGAGATCGAGAAGGCCTCGTCACCGGACTGACCATTATGTATGCCGGCAACCTTGTGACATTGGTGTAGCAATGTCGAAAACTGACCGCACAGGCCAGACCTTCGAAAAGCTGACGGTCATCGCCGATCACGGCGGCGCGCAATTGCAATGCCGCTGCGACTGCGGGCGAGAGGGAAGCTATCCCCGAGCGATCACGAAGCCGTCATATCGCGGGCCGAAGGCCTGCCCCTGGTGCCTGGGATCGCCCTGCGAAGAGTGCGGAACGATCATCCCCTACAAGGGCCGGATGCCGGCGAAAACATGCTCAAAAGGATGCCGCTCGATTCGTGCGGCTCGCCGAGAGCGAGAGCGGTACGACCAGGTCAAGGACACCAACGACTTCAAAGCGAAACGCGCCGATTACCTGCGACGCCTCGATGACGCCATGGCCGCTGACTCCAAGCTTGCCGAGTCAGTTCGCGAGACTCGGCGCCAAGCCGTCCGCGACTGGCGCGAGCGACAGCTTGCAAACCCTGAGCTGCGCGGCAAATACCGCATGCGAGCCCAGCAAACGGAGCAGCGCCGACTTGAACGGATCCGCTCAGACCCCGACGCACACGCTGAACACCTGCGAAGGCAGCGGGCTTGGTATCACGCGCTGAGTGATGATGAGTACCGCCGCATCTTCGTCAGTGCTCGAGAAGAGCGCGATCGACGGAATAAGCATAGCGACTGACCACCCACCATTTGCCATCCCCGCCTTCCCTGTTGATACTGTATATATACACAGCTATCGACAGGGAGCCCCCACTATGGCGAAGAAGCACCGCCCTACCTCATACGAACTGCTCGGCCAGCGCATCCAGACCGAGATCATGGCAGCAAACCGCCGCGAGCAGCGGCAGGTCCACCTGCAGCCGGAGGACGGGGACAGCCCCGACGACTGGGATCGGCTGATCGATGAGATCAGCGAGAACGAGAATGTCGATGTGACGCGCACCGACGAGGGCTGGCTCGTCAGCTGGGTGCCGGCCGAGGCGTGACGTGGCCACGCTGTACCAGATCACCCAATGGCGGAAGCGGCTCGAGCGCAAGGGCTGGATAGGCCTGAAGCGCTCGGCGGCCCCACGCCGCGCCCTCATCGAGTATCACGTCATCCGCCGGGGATGGCTGTACAGTGGGCGGTGTGAGTTGAGTGATTACAGCCCGAGCGATTGGGCCGTCGAGGGTTCGCTGGTCTGCATGCTCGAGCGGCGATACGGTATTGTGGATGGGGTGTGGCGCTGGGCATCTCCCGATGCTGGAACAAAGGGAGGGTTCGTGAGGCGGGTGCCCTGAAGTAACGCCTGCGTTGAAGAATGAAGAATCGCAGTCCGATGCATACAGCTACAATGTGAGAGGAAGGGCCTAAACGCGGTAGAGACGCAGTGGAGGGAACAACTATGTCTGAAGTGCAATATACATGTCCAAAGTGTGGAAAAGACGCTTCATTTGAAACGGAAGGCGCTCGTCATTATGTGCTTGACGATGACACTCCTAGGCCTCCCACCTATGCAGTGGACTGCCCGCATTGCGAAGAAATGAATATGATTACAGTTCAAAACAATGAATAAAGATCCAGCAAAAGGAACAGCCAGACCCCCAACCGAAGATGAAAGATTCTATCGGCAATGGGGGTATGAAACTATAAAGTCCAATATATCAACTGCTAACGATGTACTGAGACTTCTCATAACCTTAAATACAGCCCTGCTGGGTGGTAGCGCGGCATTCTTACATGACTCAAGCATCGGGCCTGTCGCAAGAACAATTCTACTAACTTTTTTCTTTACCGCATTAACCATTGCCCTTCTGGGCATCTACCCCAAAGAGAAAAAAATTGATATAAGAATACCAGAGGAAGTAAAAACACACAAAAAAGACACATTAAACAGGAAAATAACCTTCTTGAAACTGGCTTCCAGCTTTACTTTATTAGGCCTACTAACGGCAATAATTTCTGTGGCAGGCATACAAATATGCCCATAAAGCCATTAGTGCTATAAAAACCATTAAAAATCGAGGTGGAAATGACAAAAATTATTGGCAACCATGACGGCAAAGGCGGTCGAAACGACACTTACGATATTGGAAACAGAAAAAATGTAAGGCGCCCTGATGCTGTCAGAGAAGTTAAAAGAGGTATGCACCCTGATGCTCATGTTGTGAAAATAAATGGCCGAGAGTATGTGCGTGACAATCCCGACACCTCCAAAAAGGACAATGTAAACCGAAAAAAGTAAGCCTTGTTTTGTCAGGAAAACGCCCCCGACCCCTGAAAAGACTGGATTGTGACGCGACTTGCCGTCCATGGCGGCGACCTGGATGGGCAACAGGCCGCGTAGCGTAGGCGTCACACCCTGAGCATAGCCCGCCTTTGGCGGGCTGCTGTGCGATATACACGGTTCGGCGTGTACGAGATCGCTGTCACGCCTTCACGGATCTACAGGCTGCACACCATCCCGCTATCCTCGATGTCCTCGACGCGCGCCGGACCGAGCCCATCAACTCGGGTCAGACCATCAATGGCCTCGTACGGCCGTGCGTCGATGATGTCCTCTGCCCTGGCCGGCCCGACCTGGGGCAGCTCGTCCAGCCGGCTGACGACCGCCTCATTGATGTTGATGCACCGAGGGCCGGAGTCCGTGCTGGTCGTTTCATCCAGATCAACGATGCCGACATCGCCAACACCGATATAGACAGGGGCATGGTCCGAGACAACGTCGCGGGCCTGCTCATGCGTGAGATTTAGTAGCTCAGGGAACCGCACGATGCCGCTGCCGGTAAAGTCGAGAGCATCCTGGTCGAACCACAGGTTGTCGTAGAGATTCGCATACTCGCCGTCAGTCGAGCTGAGCGTCGTCGCACCTGACGTGATTGCCGGGGACGCACCCTCGTCGCGCAGCAACCGCCATGCTTCATGACCCGGCTCGAGGTTGAAATCGCCGGCAATGATACGAGCCGAATCAGGGTAGACCTCCCTCATCCAGTCCCAGATTTCGGCGAGCTTCCGAACCTCCGGCGTTCGATCTGCGCGACTATCCCCGTAGAGGATGTGCACCGCCGCTATTGCTACGGTATCGCCCGTCTCGACATCGCGGAACTCGGCCAGGTACGGCTCGCGAGCGAACTCGTCGCCGGGGTCCATATAGACGATGGCGCCCTGAGTGTACTCCACTTCGCTGTCGCGCCAGAGGTAGCTGTAGCTCTCCTGGTACGATGAGCGGCCCACTTCATGCGAGGTCATCGACGACCAGCTCTCTCCCGTCTGGGCCTCGAGCTCGCTCTCAAGCTGCGATACAGCAGCCTCGTCCATAACCTCTGTCAGAGCCCAGAGATCCCCGCCCTTTGCTATATGAGCGACATCATCTAGCCTCTTGCCGTTATCCCATCCAAGGTGCTCGAGGTTCCAGGTTCCGATCGTCATGTTCGCCGCGGCTGTCGCCGGCAGGCCCAGCGCGATGGCAATCGCTGTGGCAGTAATTCCCCTGTTCATTGATCCCTCATGGCCGGTTGATGGCGTAGCCATGGTAGCGAGAAGCAAGGTAGGACGCGACATGCCGTCCTGCAAGCATGGTCTCGAGGCATCCGTCGGCATCAGGATTGTTTGAGGCGGGTGCCAAGATTGCTATGGGCCTCTCCCGAGGTCTGGCCCGACCCAATATAAGCTGAGAATCTGTAAAACACCACGCACTTCACTACCAGCATCAATTCTTCCCTCTGACATCAAAGCGGCCTATACATACACTTCTTTCACATATTTTCTCAGCGATCTTGCTTCAAAAATTTGAGGTTCAATTTCAGCTTCAACCCTTGGCTCCCAAATCGCTCTAACCTCAAACTGACCAGAATAATCTGGCCCCTTCATCAGAGCTGGATCAAGACCATAGTCAACCCCATTCCATTCCTCCCTCCTGAGCCCATATTTACATGGGAAAACTCCCCTAAATCTAACAGGAACCACCGTTCCAAGAGAAGCAGTAATCCTCTTAAAAAAGTTTCTGACATTTACCACTTCATAGCACTTCTCAGCCCCATCAAATTCCGACATAACATCTTTTGAGCACCTACTACTTAAACAGAAAACAAAAAGGTCTGGAGACGACACTTTATTGACCAGACTAACATCTTCAAACGCTAGAGTTGCTCCCGCACCAACAGAAATAGCCCCCATAAGATCTCTTCCTGATGGGCCGCCTTCTATGGTGTGCTTTCCATCATAGTTTTTAAACAACTCCTTAACCCCCTCCTCCTCATCGCGTATTCCATCAAGGTGTTCCTGTCGCCGGAAGTCATAAAGAGTTCCAATCTTTATACTTCCGTAATCCATGATTTCCTGGAAATATTTTTCAGACAAATATTTATACATGGAAGAACCTTGATGAGAAAATATGTACCCAGCTTATACTAATCGCGCCCTCGCCAAAACTATCGATGTCGGGATAGTTGCTCACGGGGTCGTCTCCTCTTCGGGGTTTTCTGGTTCGGGCATCTCGAGGCGCAGGTCGAGCCAGCGGCCGTCGGGGATGTCGGTAGGGTCGCCGGGCACGATCGATGCCGTATTGATGTCGAACTGACGATTGAACGTGCGCACCGTCAGCACCCCAGCCTCGGCGTCCCACGACGTCTGCGCCATGATCAGGTGCTGGCCTGTGCCGGGGTCCTGCGGCAGTTCGATCTGCCAGCCATCGGTTGCCAGTCCGAGCGAGCCGGTCACGCGGTACACACCTGTTTCGATATGCTCGGCCGAGACACCCTGGGCCTCGGCATTCGCCATGCCAGCGCCGGCGTCCGCAAATCCAGCCCCCCGGGATGTGGATGGTAGGTTGGCGAGGCGGAATATCGGGCTAGCTTCTTTAATGAAACCATTAGAATCGATAGTTGTGTTCTTCTGGGTCCAGTATGCATCCCAGTCGTCACGCCAGCCATCCGCCGAATATGACCGGGATAACGTGAGACCGCCGACGGTCTGAACATAGACCAAATCCACATTCTCAGAGTTAAAGCGCCGCACCTCTACTGTGCCTACAGAACCAGGGCGGTTAGACACATTGACACCTGCTCGATACAGGCCAGATGCAACAGACCTCGGGTCCATCTCCATGTCTGACAGAGGGTAATCGGGCAATGCGATAGACCCCAAACCATATTCCCGCATCTCGACGAGAGCCGCGCCACCGAAATTGATGGCGTCTCTGAACGCCTGCACATCCCCCACAGGCGCACTCGACAGGGTGCTCAGTAGCGCTAAATCGCCCAGCGTTCCGGACTGTCCGACATCAATTCCTCCCGTCAGGATCTTGACGAGATCACGCGCGCGCTGCTCCAGAGTCACAAACTGCTCGAGCAGCGCCTGACGCGCTGCATCTGCCTGTTCTTCGGTAGCCATTTATCGTTCCTCGCATGAAAAAGCCGCCTCGAGGGCGGCTTGGTAGTCTGTGTAAGCGCGGTGCATGTCCGCTGGTGTGTCGGCGTGCCGGATGCGCGTCTTGGCGCGGATACGGGCGGCCTCTCGCGCTGACTCCGATTCGCACCACCCGCTCCGGGCGGCGGTCACGCTGTCGATGACGGATTGCAGCGAGCAGCCCAGGGCGTCTGCCTCGGCCGCGAGGATCGGGCCGCCCCCGGATAGGGCCTCCTGCCATTTGGCCTCGCGCCGGGCGGCGATCAATGGAGGGACGCCGGGTGCGGCTCGGTCCACGGCGTCGAGGTAGTGCGCCTCGGCGGCGTCGCGGTCGGCGTGACGACGAATAGAGAGCTTACCCAACGGTCACCTCCAGCGTTTCGTCGAGATGATGCGGATGCGACAGTGCGATGCGATATGTGCCGGGCACGTCGAACTCGACCTCGTCATCACCATCCGCGATCAGTTCCTGCCCCATCGCGCCAATGACAGCGCCTGCCGGCAGCCCGGTGAAGTGCACGACCAGGTCGTCGACGCTGTGCTGCGGGTCGAATACAGAGCGGGCCACGGCTACGCGTTGCTCAGGGTCGATGTAATGCGTGTCATCTGAAACGCTCTCATCGACTTCTACCCACGACTCGCCGTCGTCGCACTGCATATCTGCCTGATTCTCACCGCACTGGCAGGTCGAAAGAATCTCCGGCGATCCTTCTTGATAGATAGCGATAGTGATCTCGCGTATGCGATCTGTCATTTGCGCACTGCCTTGAGTCCAATATATCGATTCATAATAAAGTGACGGGTGCCACTCGTAACGCCGCCTTTAACCTCAAGGCGAAATGTCTGGTTGCCGTTTAATGGCCCAGTGAGCCACGGAAACGAGCAAATCCCAAGGCTAGCTTTATCAAGAACACCGCTCGCTATAATACTGCCGTTTCGAGTAAGTCGATATTGCAAATTAGAGAGTAGATCATAAACTTTGTCGCTGTCTGCTTGGGCATTATCTCTCGCTTCCCATAACCAGTGAAACATCACCTCGACTCGGGCGCCCTGAGGGTTGACAGTCGCGGTCTGGAGAGTGCCCCAAGTGCTCATGGGAACGAGCCCCCTTGCCGCTGTGAATCGCGATACTGGGATGATGACCGCCTGGTCAGCGATCTTTACTGTACTGACCGCCAGGTCGTTAATGCGAGCCCGACCAATTGATGCGAACGCAAGCTTTGCCCAACCGATAGACGCATTCTGAATATCGCCGTTAGTTATATTGACGTTCTGGATATTCGCCCAGTCGACATTCAGGTTATCGACATCGATATACTGAGCCTTGAGTCGGCCTTGGTTATCGACGATGAAATTGCCGCTCGAGTCAGTGAGTTTGCCGAACGTCAGCGACGCGATCAGTGCTTCGCGCAGCAGCAGTTGCCCGTTGTCATAGATAAACCCGAGATCGGCGTTGTCGGGATCATCCGGATCGGCAATGTAGAGTCGGTCGGCCATGAAGCCAAGCACGGCCTCTCGTCCATCATTGCCAAGGACCATCCCGGCGATCCGGTCATTCGCTTGCACCTTGAGCGACCACATTGCATTGATGCGGTTTGCCTGCTCGTCGATGTCGGCTTGCGCTTGTTGCTCCACCCCGGCAATATCTTCGCCGAGCTGAACCTGCACGGTATCGATGCGCTCCGCCATTGCGGCGTCAGAACGCGATGCTGTGACGTTGGTGAAAACTGGATTGCCCTGCGTCGTGTTGCGTGCAGAGACGACGATGCGGCCCGACGTGGCACCCGCCGGCACGGTCATTTGTGTCGGCTTGGTAGTCGCCCACTCACCGTCCGGGTGTGTTGATATATCGACAACCTGAACTGTGTCCCACGAAACTAGCGAGCCGTCGGCGGAATGCCACTGGACCGATAGACGCAAATCACCGTCGGGGCTCAGTCGAGACGAATAGTCCATCTTGACGGTATAAATATCGCCAGGGGCTGCGGGCCGGAAGGGCCCTGTCACATGACGATTCGTCCCCGATGTATGATTCTGGAACTGCGCGAAATAGCTCGCCGGGGCGTTAGCGAATACCGGACTCGTCCCGCTTGATGCATCAACAATGTTGGCGTGGCTGGTGTTATTCCACAGCGACCCATCACCGGTGCTGAAAGAGCCATCGGCAATCAACGATTGATTATCAAGTTCGGCCCGCATCTCAGACCGAACAGTGCTCAACCCGTCGGCTGTAGCTGCCTCGATGTTCTCGAAACGCTGAACGAGATAGTTCTCGCCCTCGCTGAAATTCAGCGACACAACATCATCAACGCGGCCATTTACTCCGCCAACGCTGCCCTCGACGGTCTCGAACCTGTCGATCAATGCAGACGACGACGAGAGATCCAGGTTAATGACATCGTCAACGCGGCCGTCGACGTTGCTCACGTTGCCCTCGACCGACTGGAATCGCTGAATCAGTGCAGAGTCTGTAGCGAGATCCAGATTCCGAATGTCCTGTATCGAGCCCTGCGCATTGCTGACGTCCCCTTCAATAGTCTCAAAGCGACTGATCAGCGCTGTGGCAGACGACAAATTGAGCTGGCGGATGTCCTTGGCGACGGCATGCGCGGCGGCGACACCCGTATCCGGGTCATTGACCGTACCCTCGAGGGTGCTAAACCGCTCGATCAGCGCGGAATCTGGCGAGATGTCGAGGTTCTGGATGTCCTGAATCGAGCCTTGGACGTTGCTGACACTGCCCTCGATAGTCTCGAATCGGCTGACCAACGCTGTAGACGACGACAGATTCATCTGCCGAATGTCACGCGCAGCCGCATGCGCCGCCGCCACGCCTGTATCAGGGTCGTTGACCGTGCCCTCGATGGTTTCGAATCGACCAATCAGCGCTGACGATGGCGAGATGTCGAGGTTTACGACGTCCTGTACGGCGCCGGACACATCGCCGACGCTGCCCTCTATGCTCTCAAACCGGTTGATGATCGCCGTATTCTGGCCGAGGTTGAGGTCGATAATGTCCTGCGCGAGGCCGCTTGCATTGCCCGCCTCGCCCTCGAGCTCGTTCAGTCGGGTGATCAGCGCAGAATCGGCCGAGATGTCGAGGTTCTCGACGTTCGTCACGCGCCCGTTTACGTCATCGACACTCCCTTCGATCTGGCCGAACCGCGTCAGCAGGGCAGAGCCGGGCGACAGCGTGAGATTAACGATGTCGTTGATCCGACCGTCGGCGTCCTCGAATTCACCCTCCAGCAATTCCTGACGCTGGAGCAGCACGCCGTCCTTGCTGATGCGATTGATCGTCTCGACTGACTGGGATGCACTGCCGACGGCATTCTGCACCGATGACACCGACGACGTGACAGCCTCGAGAATGCCGTTCAGCTCGTCGATCCGCTGCGTCTCGATGATCGACGCCTCGGCATCGTCGGTGCGTTCCTCGAGCGTAGAGACGTCCAGGGCCAGATTGTTGACAGCACCCTCATTCGATTCCGCCAGCGTCTCGACGCTGGTGATCCGGTCAACGGCATCACCGATGTTGGTTTCGATGTCGCCGACGCTGTCCTCGATCGTTCCGAGCCGCCCCTCGGCATCTGTCAGATCATCGCGAATCTGGTCAGCTCGCCCGTCGAGGCGACCGACCTCGGTTGTCAGGTCGCTGCGAATCTGATCGGCGCGGCCCTGCACATCGGCAATCGCGCCCGAGTTTGTGCTGATCTGGTCGAGCTCGGAGCGCAATTCATCATCGACCTCGGTCCGGCCAATCTCGCCGCTGATATTGCTGATGACAGCGGCCGGGTCGTTTTTCGTCGTCGCCTCGACAACCGCAAACTCGGACACCCGGGACGCGGTCCACTGCCGGACGTAGTAGTAGTACGTCGTGTCCGGCATCAGGTCGGTATCGACCAGGGTCGTGCCGATGCTCAGACGCTGCGCGCTGGTCTCGACATCACCCAGGGCGAGCGGTGCCGACGAGCGGAAAAACTCGAACTGAGCGCCGCTGTACAGCCCTTCGGGGATCAGGGCCAGCGAGAACGTCCCACGTCGCACCTCGATAGTCGCCGGCGTCTGTACGGCTTGGCCGGTCACGGTCAGCGTCGCGGTCTGCGACCACACCGATGCCATCGACCCATTCGTGGCCCGGAGCTGGATCTCGTAGTCCTCCAGCTCATCGACATCGCGGAGCGTCAGATTGCCGGATGCGGTAAACGGCCCGACGTGCTCCCAGGCATCCTCGCCGACGATGCGATAGCGCGCCTCGACGCGCAGATTCGGCAGCCCGACCTGGGTGTTGAACGCATACGCTACCCGGATCAGCGTCGTAAACGAGCCGTCGTTGTTGCGGTGCGTCGCCGTCTCGTCGCCGCGCACTGACGTGATCTGCGGGATCGGCGGACGGATACGGTCGGGCGGAATCGGGTTGGTGATGCCCGGGTCAAAAATCGGTGCCGAGCTGTAGTCGTAGATGTCCGGGGCGGCATTGACGAGTGTCAGGTCGGCGCCGAAGTCTTGATTCGGCTGGATTTTCGAGACCTTGGCATCGATAGACTCTTGGCCCATCACGCCGTAGATCACCAGGTCGCCCGGCTCAACGTCGATGCTATCGACGGTCGTAAACGTATCGGTCTCGCCGATTTCGGCGCCGGTGACCTGCGTCGCGATCAGTTTGGCACGGCCCTGGGCGTCATCGACCCCGCGCACGGACACGCCATAGGCCCGCTGCTCGGTGTACTCCAGACGCTCGTCGAGCACGATGGTCGTGCCGCTGACGGATTTCACCCGGGCGCTACCCAGGCCGACGAGAATGGCGTCGTACTGGTACAGCACGCGGTTGCCGCGAACGATCGCCAGGTTCTCCCAGTCCATGGACGCCTGGAACGTCTCGGGTCGCAGAATCGCTTGGCGCAGGTGGTAATTGCCGTGGTGCCAGGCCTCGTCAGCGGACGCCACGCCCTGGAGCTGGAAATCCTCGAAGCGCGTGGCGTTGGTCTCGTCGTACCCGTCCCGGTAGACGATGCGCTCGGCGTCGGACCAGGTGTTCGGATCCACGTATTTGACGCGGATGGCGTGCGGCAGGTCTTTGTATTGAATGCTCGAGCTGAACCCGCTGGCGTTGCGCGGCGTGATGGCCTGCACGATCGGCGTATTCGGGTCGTCGAACACGATGCCGAACCGGCCGTCACGGAACGCGAACGAGCCCTGGCCACCGGCGGCAATCGAGCGCGCGCGGTCCAGCACGGTCTCGTCGCCGTCGTGAACGTGATGGTACTCGAGCCCCTGGCTGTCGCAGAACGCCGCCCAGTTGGCGATGTCCTCGAGGTGCAGGCGCTCGTCGCTGATCGGGTTGCCCACCTGCTGCCCGGTCATTGAGTCGATGTAGGCCCAGCCGGGGTTGTTGGTGGCCTCCATCACCCAGGCCGAGCCGTTCCACACACGGAGCACGGCCTGAGTGCGGATGCGGAGCTGATCAATCACGCCGTTGAGCTGGTCCGTGGCGCGGATGCGCAGGGCCAGCAGCACATGGTTGCCAGTGTACGCCGGACCTTCTTGCACCGAGCGCAGCACGGCCCAGGTGCTGTCGGTCTGCGGGGAGTTGTCGTCACGCAGGTACGTGGCCACGCGGGTCAGCTCGACATCGTACTGCCCGGCCGGCACGTTCCAGCGGCGATTGACCCGCTTCGTCTCCTTGGTATGGTCTTTGATGACCCAGTTGTCGTCGAGCGTCGTCCACGTCGACGTCCCACTCTCGCGATAGCGGATCGAGTAGCGGACGCGGCAGCCGCGCGTATCGCCTGTGTCAGTGGTCACCCACAATCCCATCGGGAACGTGAGATCCATACTGATTTCGCGCGTGTTCGGCGCCGTGGTACGCACCACGGGCGGCACGTCGTCGGGCACCCACTGGTGCTCAATGACGTCACCGGTCTGGTTGAGCGCGACGCCGACCTGTTCCTCGGCAATGTCCGGGGACATCAGGCTGAGCTGGTCGGGTGTGCCGATCTCCCACTCGACATCTTCATACTCGTCGAGATTGGTCTCGCCGATCGTGATCGCATCACCGACGCTGGCGTTCTTGAGCACGCTATGACCAGCGCCCACGCGGTTGCCGGCGATCTCCAGCGGCCCATAGCCCAGCACCAGCAGCATGCGCATGTACTGGTCGTTGCCAGCGATCTCAGTCACCGGGTTGGCAGCCAGCTTCGGATACCAGCGCGGGTTGCCGTAGACGCGCGGCACGACGCCATATTTGTCGATCTGGTTGCGGGTGCCGGTGATCGATTTGCGCACCGTCGCACTGCCAGGGTTGTTCTGGCTCGGCATCTCCGGCGGGATCAGCGCGTTGACGGCCAAAGAGCCAGCCATGGTGACGGCGGCGGACACCGCAGCCGATGTAGCGGCGTAGGCCGTGCCGGTAGCAGCAGAGCCCTGAACAAACCCTGCCGCGCTAGCAGCCGCGCCGCCGGTATATGCCGCCACTACAGCAACGGCCACCATCGCCAGGGCGCGCCCGATACCATCATCCTCGGGGGTGGCGGTAATCAGCACCTGCGCATCGGCGGGCAGCGGATCTGACCAGCGCTCGCGCGGAATCACCACGCCGTCGATCTGCGCCCGCACGCTCTCCGGCACATCACCCAGCACAGTGGACAGACTGGTGCCGTCAGGAATTTCGGCGGTGTAGAGGTCAGAGCGAACCGGGCTCGGGCGGGCGACAATCGTGGTCATAGCGGTAAAATCCCTCGATTCGGTCTTGCGAATAAATGCCGCGGTAACGCTCGATGCAGGCGTCTTTATGTCGGGTGGCGTGCAGCATCCAGCCGTCGCCGATGACGAGCCCGATGTGGTTGGGGCGGCCGTCGACGTTGAACATCACCACGTCGTAGGGCTCGGGGTCGGCGACCTCACGCCAATCAGCCCGGCCAGCGACCATCAGGCGCGACGTGTCGTCGGTCAGCGTGTCGGCGTAGCCGGTGTGCAGCGGAAGCTCGATGCCGAGGTGGTCGGCGTAGACGCGGCGCACAATGCCCCAGCAGTCGTAGCGCGGGCCCCGGCCGCCGGGGGCGAACGGCAGGCCGATGTACTCGCTGACGTCGATCACCGGAACAGCCCCGGCGCGGTACCGGGGTTGAGGATGTCCTGCGTCGCCGGCTCGTTGAGGATGTCGAACGCGTGCGAGATCTGAAGCGACGCGGTCTCGACGTTGATGTCGGCGCTCATCAGGTACATGCCCGGGATGTGCATCTCGCGGGTGACGGTGCCGCCCTTCCAGCGCACGGCCTGGATGTCGACGCCGGCCAGGCCCTGAATCCGGCGCAAAATCTCAGCGAGACGACGGTCCACATTGCTGACCTTCACCGTGGCCACGGCTTCCCGGTCCTCCTCCTCTGGGGGTGGTGTGAACTCGAAGGGGAATCCCATGTACTCATGGCCGTCGTAGGTGATGGCCTCGGTGTTGTTCGCGATCCGCTCCGGCGTCGACAGACTGGGATGGGTGAACGTCAACAGAGCGAAAACCGCCGCATCGGTGTTCTGCGCGAACATGTCACGCAGCCCCTCGGCGCTGATCTGACGGATAGACATAGGGGCTCCAGAAACAAGAAGCCCCGCTCGA
This sequence comes from Halomonas sp. I1, assembly GCF_032334135.1. Taxonomy (NCBI): domain Bacteria; kingdom Pseudomonadati; phylum Pseudomonadota; class Gammaproteobacteria; order Oceanospirillales; family Halomonadaceae; genus Halomonas; species Halomonas sp. I1. Next base: position 96,190 of record NZ_JAVXUS010000011.1, on the reverse strand, counting down.
GGCGGGGCATGGATAGGTGTTCAGATCGGGGTCATCTTGTTGCAGGGAGCACAGTGATGACAGATGATCGGTTCGGACTGGGCGCTTGAAACATCCCGAAGACCACAAGGAAGACAAGCCATGAATCGAGTTTTACTGGGAGCCGGACGTTTGCGGCTTCATCGCTTGGGCTGGATTGCAGCAGGGCTGCTTATCAGCGGTTTCGCCGTGGCAGCAGATCGGCAAGTCTCCGATGAGGCCCGGGAGACTGTGGACGGACTGATTGCACAGGTAGAGGAACGTCTGTCCATTGCTCCCGATGTGGCCATGGCCAAATGGAACTCCGAGGCGCCGATCAACGTGCCAGAGCGTGAGGCACAGATTCTTAAACGAGTGGTGGTAGAGGCGCAGCGCCAGGGAGTTGACCAACAATTGGCGCGCGCCTTCTTCCAAGACCAATTCGATGCTAGCAAGGCGGTCCAGAATCAGCTGCATCAGCAGTGGCAGAAGGAATCGCAACCACCCTTCGATAGTCCGCCGAGCCTGGCCAATGACATCCGCCCTCAGCTGGATACTTTGACTCCTCAATTGATCCAGTCCCTATACGAATTCCAGGCGTTTGAAAGCGAATCAGCAGCACAGCAGTATCTCGAGGAAAGTGCAGCCAGAGCTGTGGCGAATAACGAGTATGCCGAAGCCCTGGAGATAGCGCTGTCGTCTCTGCGCGATGAGTAGCTCTCATCGAGATGGCGCCACACGCCCTACGGCTGGATTTCGAGGGTCATGGAGAGATCCCATTTCTTCCCGTTGCCTACGGGAGTGAGCTCATACGGCGGGTCGCCGACGATGAGCACCGATACCGTGGTACCGAGCCGGGGCTGGGGCCAGTCGAACGGGAGCGCCCCGGCGCCGATGTCGTTCTCGAAGAACGCCTCGAACGTATCCGCTTGCTCTCGGGTGATCAGGCCATAGGTCACCGAAATGGTGCGGGGCGCTGCGGTGGAGCGCCGTCGCGTCTTCGCCGGCCCCACCTCGGGCTGGGAACGGATGACCTGGCTCTGGGGTTGCTCGCTATAGCCCGGGGAGTCCGGGCAGTCGGGTAGCGTGGCGGGCCATGTGGGCATCTGTTGCTCCTATTTTGACTGGCGACGCGCGCCGTAATTGTTTCGCATTGTTCGATCTAGCGAGCCGTCCGCGAATCGTTGGTCCATCCTCTGGTCAACTGCGCGATTGACCCACAAGTGGAGCTCCCGGCGACCATCTCCTCCACGTCGCTCCTCGCGGCGCCCTACCTGCATCGCTTCGCCGCTTTCGTTGTGGATATGAACTGACAGATCCCCACTAGCCATCGGCATAGCCCGGCCGCCAACATAGCCGCCGTTGGCATAGCCCTTCTTGTTCAGCCGCTCGAGCATGGGACGGACACCGGGTTGTTTCACCACTTCTCGGCGAACAACGAACTCTTCGCCATGGACAACGCCCTTCGGTTGGTACTTGCCGCCAGGGCCTGTCCATCCACCTCCGGCGAAGCCCATGAAGCTGCCCGCACTGGACGATCCGTATGAGCCGGCAAAAGCATTGCCGCCACCGCCGCCGAAGTTGAATAGGCCTCCGAGGTCGATCCCATCGAGCGCGCCGGAAATCGCGTCCTCGGCAGGCTCAGTGATGGATCGACGAATGATGATGCGCTGAATGTCCTCGAAGATCCCCTGGAGGACGCCGCGAAAGTTCTCGCCTTCAATGGCGGCATCCTCGAACGCCGAGGTGAATGTCAGGCCCAAGTCACGGGCAGCACCACTGGTCTCTTCGACCTCCTTGGCCAGGCCACCGGTGTCTACTCTCTCCATGAATCCGCCGGTGATATTGCGAGACCGCTCAGTGTTCAGCCGCTGCCAAGCCTCGAGGTAGCGATCGATGCCAATCTCGCCCTTCATCAAACCTGTCTGCAACAGGAGCTGCGACTGTAGAAAGTCGCGCTGGGCTGCCGTGGCAGGGAACAGGCGATCCTCGAGGGTGGCCAGGGAGCTGGCGAATTGTTTCTCTCGCTCGGCAGCTTCCTTGGCAGCCTGAGATTGCCGGGTAACCGACTCGGTATTGCTGTCGGTCGCACTTTCTGTCTCGAACAACCAGCCGGTCAATGGCTTGTAGATCCGGCTGCCGCGCTCGGCCAGCGCAGCATCTCGTTTTTGTTCTATCTTAGCGATGTCCGCTTCAGCGTCCGCGACAGCACGGATGCCTCGAACTCTCTCACCAACCTCCCCGCCTTCGAACCCCAAGAAGCCAGATCCGGAACTTTCAGAACGGAGCGTCGCCAGCTCTTCCCGGGCTCGAGCCGCCTTCAGTGTGGCTTGGTCCAGCTCAGCATTAAGCGAGGCCAGGGATTTCCCGAGATCGTCCTGAGACATATCAGCAAGCTCGCCGCGAAAGCTCGCCAGTTGATCCTCGGTCAGGCCAATCTTGTCTTGCGTCAGACCTAGCTCATCACGGTAGGTGTATAGCGCGCCAGCCGCCAGCAAGGCTGCACCAGCTGGTCCGCCAATGAGTGCCAGGCTCGCTCGCAGCGCCCGCCCCGCTGCTGCTGTGGCAGCAATGCGGCCCTGGGTGATCACCAGTGCCTGATTGAGACGACCGCTTGCCCCGACGGCCATCGCAAAACCTGTCGCAATATTGCGGCCAGCCGCAAGCCCCAACGGGCCAATCTTGGAGAGAGGATCCCGCAAGCGCACAGCGAGATAAACGCTACCCAGCGTCGTGACGGTCTGACCGATGCCCTCGAGTACTTCGTCAGCCCCACCCACCTGATCAATGAACTCTGTCAGGCTACGCACATTGCTCGCCAATCCCGGGCCAAGGTCAGCAATTAATGTATTCGACAGCCCCTGGGCAACGCCCTGCAGTTGATCCATGGCCTCGGCGGCTTCAACAGCGCGCCGAACTTCAATGTCATCCATGGCCACGCCCAGGGCATCAGCCATGTCGGCCGCTTCGCGAAGCCCCTGAGCACCGTTGGCCAGCAAGGGCTGAAGGCGCACCATCTCGTCAGCGAGGCTTTCAAAGTAGAACGCACGCTGGCTGGGATCCTCGACCTGGTTGATAGCCTCGGCAATGCGGAGTATCTGCTGGTCCGGGCTCAGTGATTGCAGCTCGCGAATGTTGAGATTGAGATTCTCGAACAGATCGGCGGCCTCGCCACCGCCAGTGGCTGCGAAATCGCCCACCTTGTCGCTGACGTCCTTGAAGATGTCGCCGACCTTGTCGGCTTCGAGACCTACTTGCTTGCCTGCAAACTGCCACTGCTGGAGCGTCCGAGTGCTGACCTGCAGGGATTGCGCCAACGCATCCGTGTCACGCACCATCGCCGCTTGCTGGGCCAGGTTGTTGGCGGCGAACGCACCGGCCAGGGCGGCTCCAATACCAAGCGCATTCTGTTTGAGGAACTCTAGCTCACGAGCCGTCTCGCGCGTCTCGTTGCCATAGGTGCGGGCGCGTTTGGAACCTGTCTCGAAGTCCTGATTCAACCGGCGCAACTCAGACGAGGTCGCCCGCACGGCCCTGACACCACCCTTGGAATCCCCGGTGATAATCAGCCCGGTCCTGAAGTTCTTGGCCATGGCTACCCTCTATTCGGGCACAAAGAAGGCCCGCCGAAGCGAGCCTGTAAAATGAAAGTTCCGCGCAGTGACGGAATTATGTAGTGGCGACTACATGTCTATCTTGGTAGTTATCCAGCGCATGTCGTCCTTGGAATACCAGATCTTTGCGTAGTACTCGCTACGGATCATAGCGCCAAAACCATTCTCGGCATCCAAATATCCCCACACCTCATAGGAGCACTCTCCCGAGTCAGACTTAGCCACCAGAACTTTGCTGTCATTCCTGCTCGGCCAGTTTGCCGTAGATGGTGCTTTCAGCCTCCCTTCTATAGACTCCTTGATAGCTGTATAAGCCGAATCCCGGCTACCACATTCCCGGTCTTGAGGTGAAGCGACAAACTGCCTTGCGAAGATAGCCCCTACCGCAATACAAGCTGCCAAGATGATGAAACCCTTCATCCCAGCGCCTCCGCCCAGTGGCGCTCACTGACGATAGCAATCTGTCCTCCATCGTCCCGGAGCATCACGGCCTTCTCGATCTTGCGACCGTAGGTCGTGTTCGCCCAGTCAGTACTGCCCACATTGCCTATCACCAGATAGGATGTCTTTTTGGTCACGCTGGGCTTCGGCATACCTCCTCGGTCAGCGATTTCCCTCTCGCATTCCTTTCTGCTGCCGGTTGCAAAAGCCCCGGTCAAGCAAAAATGCGCACCTTCGAATTCAATCTCAGGTTCTGGCGAATTCAATGGCAGCGTGGAAGCCCGACTGGCCACCGCACCATCCGTCGACCCACCGCCGGTAAAGTCCAGCAAAAGCTCTATCAGGTCACGTTCTTCTTCCGCGTCAAGCTGACCATCCTCTAGCGCATCAGAAAGCCGCTGAAAAATGACGTTGAACGGCCAAACAGCGAGCGACTCGGGGCGCTCATCAAACCACTTGAGGAGAAACTCCGCTTCGGTTTGATTTAGAGCGCCATCAGCCAGAACACCACGCGCGATACCTGTCAGCTCGTTAGCATCGCGCGTGGTGTTACGGGCGAGGTTCATTCGCCGCGTGACGGGTTGTGCGTTTTCGTCCAGGCCCGCGTTATTCATATTGTCCCCTGCGTCGTTGTGTGACGTTAAAAACGTATCACTCAGAACGTCAGGAATGAATAGCCGGAGTTGGGAGCGTGTTCACACTAAGCCCACGCTGATTGACCTAACGCACCAGCACGACATCAATGGCAATCACCGAACTGAGGCGGGCTGGGAATAAAGCGCTTTACGAATTCAGCACTTCCAGCGCCCCGGTCTCCATCTGCTGGATCTGCTCGAGCATCTCGTCCTGGGCGCCGTAGTCCAGCCGGGCGTAGCGCGGGTGGCCGTATAGCGCTTGATAGTCCAGGCCATACATGAAGACACCACCCATGCCGGCGACGACGCGCCACTGGGTACTCAGTCCCATGAACAGCTCCAGGGCAGACCAGTGCTCGGCCCAGACCTCGCAGCGAGTCTCGTCGGGCGGGTCCTCCGGGGGCGCGATGCCGAACGCCTCAGCGTCAGCGGCCCGGGCATCTTCCACCTGACCGGCGCCCGCCCACCACCGGCCGGCGGCCTTCAGTTTTTTGTGGCCGCGGCCGCCCTGCCCTCTTGCGCCTTGTACCAGCTCAGAACCAGGGCCTTGCGGGCATAGGTCTTGCTCATTACGTCGTCCACCAGCTCCTGGCAATGCGGCAGCGGTTTGCCGTCTGCCGTCTCGGCGCCCGCCAGCTCCAGGAGATCGTCCTCCACGACTTGCTCATCGGTGAGCTCGCCGGCCTGGAGCTGCTCGACCCGCCCCTTGTAGTCGTCGAACGAGTGGAGGCGCCAGCGCGCCTGCAGGGCCTCGGGCTCTTCCAAGCCCGGAGTGGGGATCTCGACATCAACCCAGATGTCGGGAATGTCCTGGAGCACAAATGTCATAGCGTCGGGTCCTTGATCGAATCGTGCGCCTGGCACGCCGCTCGCTGGCGGCGTGGGCGGGTTACTTGTAGGTCAGGGTGAAGTCGTTGTCATCGGAGCCGGTGGGCAAGAACCGCAGACCCAGGTCGTAATGCATGATGCCCTGGCTGTCGGTGGGCGAGATTGACGATAGCTGCACCTGGTTGCCCTTGAGCTCGATGGTGCCACCAGAGGCATCCTTGTGGGTCAGATTAACCGGCACCAGGGTCACGCCGTTGTGGCTTTCCACCGCGGCGAAATAGTCCTTGGTGGCCAGGTCCGGCGCTTCGATATTGGTAGAGCCTGTGGACTCTCCACCGGTGATTTCCACGCTCTCGCAGTTGACCAGATTGCGGTACTCCACCGTGTTGCCCATGCTGAACGACAGTGAGGACATGCAGGCGTTGTGGCCATCGATACTGGCCGTGGTGTTCTGTTTGTTGATTGGCAGCTCCTTGGCCTGCACGGCTTGGACTGCCATCGATGCATCCGCTGCAGCTTCGGGCTTCCGGTATAGGCCGGTGAGGTCGAACTGGATATAGGGCAGCCCCTGGCTGTCGGCCGTTAGCGACCAGGTGCCACGAATTCCGTTGGTGTGCTGCATCTGGCCGTCTTCCATCCACCACATCTCGAGGCTCTCCTCGTCCTCACTGACGGGCTGGTAGACCACGCTGGTGTCGGCGGTAATGTCCTCGCTCAGCCGGCTGGCTCGCAGCAACGGGCTATAGGCCGGAGGCTCGCCGGGCGTCCCGGAACCGGCGTACGGCACACGGACCTGCCGCTCCACATAGGGCCCGGTGTTCACCTGCTCGAAGGCGCCGAGACCGTTGCGCATGCGCTCGCGCGCCGCGGTGTCGCCGGCATAGGGGTTGCCGCCGTCGAGCATCACCACCTCGAGGATGGTCGCATCAGTCATGTCGGCACTGGGTTCACCGTAGACCGATTCGACCTTGACCACGACGTAGCGCTTACGCCACTTCTTAGCCATCGTTCTTCTCCGTCACGTCGCTGCTGGACTTCTTCGGCGCCGGCTTGGCGTCGGGCTTGGCGTCGGCCTGGGCTGTGGCCTTGGGGCGGGGCGCGGGCTTGGTGCGTTCGACGAGCACCCGCTTACCGCCACGGATTTCGTAACGGCCGCCTTTGTTGGGCATGGGAACCTCCTGACATGAAAAAGCCCGCACGAGGCGGGCCGTTGAGTGAGTAAGGCTGTGGGCGTCAGCCACGCAGCCAAGTGTCAACGTTCCAGAATTCGCGCCACCAGATGAGCTCGCCGCGAATGTCGGTCGTCTGTCCGCCGCGATACGCCACGGGCTCGTGCTCCTCGGTCGGCTCCCACCCCATCAACGCTTGTCGCAAGGCCTGGCGCTGGGAACGGAAATCGGAACGTTTGGTGACGAGCCAGATGCCGTAGCTCAGAGTGATGCGCTGGGTGGGCCGGATGGTTTCCGGTTCGCCGGCGGCGCTGTCCTCTGCGAGGTAGATCAGCGCTGCCGGCGTCTGAGCGTCGAAATCGTCAAGCGGTGCGGCAAACCACGCCTCGTCGACGATGGCCAGTCCGGGGCACTGGTCACGCACGCGCTGGAGCATCGCATCGATGATGTCGGGATCCGTCATACTTGCCCTGCCTTTTCACTGAGGATGTGATCGAGGCGATCGCTGAACTCCTGCGGGAGATCACGTCGCACCAAGTCTTGCGCACTCTCGATGGTTGACGGGTGAGCCACCATGCCGGGCACTGAGGGGCCAAACTGAATGCGCGGCTGACTGGCGCTGTCGTCCTGATCAGCACGCCGCAGGATGTGGTCCTTGGCATACCAGCCACCGGGCACCAATTGCCGGCCCTTGTCCTTACGCACGCGCACCGTGACGCCTCGGCGGCGGGCCAGCTTCCCTTTGCGCGGCCCCGATCGAACCTTGCGGCGTGGCGATACCGACACCCACTTGCGCTTCGGCGAGAATTGCTCGAGCGGCAAACGCCGACCGGTGTACAGCAGCGCCCGGGTAGCATCGCGGCGGACTCGCTCGATCTTCAGGCGCTTCTTGATGTCCCGCGCCTTGAGCGTGTAGGTGCCGCGAATATCCCGCGAGATATGGGTCGCCGCCTTTTTGCTGGTGGCGTTTACGGCGCGCTGCAGCGCCTTTTCCACGTCCTGTGGGTCGAATCGCTTACGCAGTTTCTCCAGGTCGCGGATGTCGTAGCGGACATCGAGCATAGAGTTCCTCCGTCAGCTCACCCAAAGGCGGCGCATATGACCGTCGTCCTCCAGGATCTGCTGGGCTGTCCAGGTGCGTGATGGCGTGATGATCTTGTCGCCCTGCCGGCTGGTGGCCACATCCGAAACCCACACGCTTACCGTGGTGACGTGCATCGCAACCTGGTCATCGTCCTGAACCTCGAAATCGTGCTCGAGGATATGGGGCACTCCTTGAGCGCTGGACACCGAGCCCTGGTAGTCACACGTTCCGTCGGACAGATGAGTCATGACCGCCTCGTCGAGGCGGTCGATGTGATCCTGAAAGCTCATGGGAATTCACCACCCCTTACGGGGCGGTGTTCTCGTAGAGCTTGATGTTCACCTTCGGCCGTGTGCAGAGGTGCGCCGGGTTGGACTGCGCCTCGAGGCTGACGCCCTTGTTGTGGTCCAGCGGCTCAGAGCTGGCATAGAACGGCAGACCCAGGGTGTTGACGGTGTCCATGTAATCACCCGGCGCGAAGCGAGAGATGAACAGATCCATCACCCCCTCGGGCGAGGCGTAGGCCTCGGTGTCGGCGATCTTGATCGGGCCACCACCGCGATACCGCTCCCAGAAAATGCCGCCGAACATGAAGCCCTCGCGCGGATCCTCCCGCAGCTGGGCGCCAGCCTGGTAGCGCTCGTAGGCCTCCTTGACCTTGCTGTGAGTGATCAGCTTGCGCCAGAACGACTTGCCGCAACGCACGGTGATACCGGTGTAGGACAGCCCGCCCAGCGCCTCCTCGACCTTTTCATGGATGTCCAGGGACTTGCCCTTGACCTCGGTGCCGGCCGTGTCGAGGGCCATCGCCACAGTCTGCTGGGTCATGCCGAAGGTCTGGAACAGGTCGTAGATGACGGTGGCACCGTCGCTATCCAGCACCTTCCCCATAATCGCGCCGAGCTTGTGGTGCTCGTGCGTCATGTCGATACGGCGCGCCATCTTCGCCAGGCGCCGATTGACCACGGCCTGCACCGCCTCTTCCTGGTCCTCGCTACCGAAGGTGCGAACGTTCTGCACTTCGTCGGCATTGATGGTGGCCGTCGTCGGCAGGTGGGCAGTGTGGAAGCTCACGCCGGTGCGCTTATCGGCGCCGACAACGGTGCCAGGCGCGCCGCGTGGTTTGTTCTCCACCAGGCCCAGGGTATCGCCGTCTTTCTCGATGACCAGGCTGGTGGTGGAAATGCCCTCGGCCTCGAACAGGCCGGCCTGACCAATCTGGCTCGGCACATACTGCACCTCGTTGATCGCGGCAGTCAGCGACGCCAGGGTGAAGATGTCGGAATCGAAAATGCCCATGGTTGGCTCCTATGGGTGATGGTGATCAGTCGCCCAGCCCTGTAGGCCGTGGGCACTCGATGGTGGATAAGGGGTTGGGGAGGGATCAGCGCGGGATGATGCCCACGCCGATCAGGTCGTTGAGCGCGGTGGAGGTCTGAGGCTCGGTGATGCCATCGGGCCAGCCGAGCGCGGCCTCCTCCACCTCGCAGGCGCGGACATGCACGGTGCACGGCTGGGGGCCATCGGAGGCGTCGACCGCGCCGTAGAGCACGGCCTTGGCTACCTCGGTGCCATCGGCGGCGCCGGGCGCCAGCGGGACGTAGTCGCCGTCGCCATTCAGCGCCAGCACTGTGCCGGCCGCCAGATTGCCCGAAGCGAGGATGCCCTGTTCGCGTGAGCGCGCCCCGTTGGCTTCGGATACCACGTGCTCCCCGGTGTGACGGGATTCGGTGTGCTTAGTGGATGCCATGATTCAATCTCCTCGATGGCTGGGGTCGGGATGCCGTGGCCCGGTCAGGCCTTGGCCTTGCGGTTCTGCCGGGCATAGATCTTGTCGTAGTTGATCCCGGCACGGTGCCCACCTTCAGGCGAGTGGCTGCCGTTGATGTGCTGACCGTCTCCACTGGCCGCGGCGACGTCGTAGATGTAATCGGAGGCCTGGTCTTCGGGCATGCCGTTGCCCACGAGCTTCTCGAGCAGCTGGTGCTGGCCGGTGGTCTGGCAGGCCTTGGCGATGGCGGAGACGCGGGTGCGCTCGGTGGCGAGGATCTCGTCGGCGTTCGGGCCGGGCTCGATGCGGTCGGGCCCCATGGCCTTGATCTCCTCGAGCAGTTCGTCGGGGATGTCGTCGACCTTGGCCACCACAGGGGCCTGCTGCCGCAGCGCGATGATCTGGTCGCCCAGGTCGGCAGCCTGTGCTTCGGCCTGCTCGGGAGTGAGATCAAAGGCCAGCGCCAGCGCATCGGCGGCAGTCAAGTTGGCGTTGCCGCCCTGCCCCTTGATCTGGGCCTGTAGCTTGGCGATCTCGCCGGCCTGCTCGAGCTGCTTCATATAGAGCTTCGGGTCGGCGCAGGCCACGGCGCGCAGCTTGGCGTCAGCCTCGGTGGCGAACCCCCACTCCACCGCCTCGTCGGCGCCCATGTAGGTGTCGCCCTGATCCAGCAGGCCAGCAATCTCCTCGGCGCTCTTGCCGGTGGCGGCCATGTAGATGTCCACCATCGAGTTGTCGATGGTCTTCAAGTTGCGCGCCGTCTCCTCCATCTCATTGGCATTGAAGAAGCCGATCATCAGCGCGCTGGCCCGGTGGGTCATCATGTTGCTGCCGATAGCCATGGACCGGGTGTCGCCTGCCATCATGATCACCGTGGCGATGCTCGCGGCAGTCCCGGTCACTCGGGTGTGGATCTTGGCTCGGTGGTCGCGCAGGTAGTTGAAGATGCGCACCCCGCTGGCGACGTCGCCGCCAGGGCTGTTCAGCTCCACAGTGATCTCGTCGAGCTCGCCCAGGGCGTCCACCGCATCAATGAACTCACGGGCCGGCTTCTCGCCAGTGAAGTCAGCGATCCAGTCGGGCGCCCAATCAGAGCCAATCGGTTTATCGATGACGACATGCGCCGCTCGAGAGTTATCCTCGAGGGCCTTTGCTGTGAACCACGGCATGGGTTAATCCTCTTCTTCGGTGTCGGCCAGGGTCTTGAGGGCCTGGTGCAGAGCGCCGCTCTTGTTGACGCGGCGCGGGTCGGAGTCCAGCACCAGGCCGTTGCCGTCGGCGCTTTGGTGGCTCTTGGCGATCTCGGCGTCGAGTTGCTCCAGGGCCCAGCCGCGCTCGCCGGCGGCCTCGCTGCGCGGCTTGAAGCCGGCGCGCACCTCGAGCAGGTCGGCGGAGACTTCCTTGAGAGGGTCGACCCACTCCCACTTCGGGGCGATCCAGTCGATGGCCAGGTACCGGGCGCGGTTGCGCCAATAGTCGGGACGCACCAAGGCGCCACTGGTCACCGCCACGTCGAGCCACTTGGCGGCAATGCGCCTGCACCACTGGTGAACGATCAGCATCGCCTGCAGGGCCTCGGCCCGGCGACGGAACTCGATCACCCCGGCGCGGATGCTGGAGTAGTTGACGCCCTTGAGGTCGCCGGTCAGCTGCTCGTAGGTGATGCCGGCGCCAGCGGCCACCGCCAGAAGTTCGGAGCGCAGCCACTCGGTGTACTGGCTCTGGATGTCCGGCGGATTGGAGAAATTCACCTCCTCGTCGTCCTCGAGGTAGTGGATGCCGCCGGGGGTGAACTCGTCGAGCGGCTCGGCCTCGCCGGGCTTGCTGACCAGATCGCCGAAGAACGGGCCTTCTTCCTCGGGGTCGTGGGCCGTCTTGCGATTCACGAAGGCGCCGAACAGCTGGGCCAGTTTCTGGCGCGCCAGCGTGGCGTCCTGCATCTCGTCGATCTCGTAGAGCCGGACGATCACCGATGTCAGCTCGGGCACGCCGCGTAGCTGGCCGGGCCGGGTGCGGCGGAACATATGGATGACGTTGTCGGCCGGCACCGGCACCCGCTCGTTGAGCTGACTGGTCAGCTGCTCATGCGGGTGGAAGCGCCACAGGTGAAACACCCGACGCCGACCAATGCCGTCGAACTCGATGCCCATTTTGATCAGGCGGCCACCGAAGGCGCGGGAGAAGTTCGGATCCAGGTGCTCGGGCTCGATCAGCTGCAGCTGCATGGGCACCGAGAGGCCGTCGCTCTTGCGACGGTAGCGGAACCGCCCCAGCGCCTCGCCGGCCTCGAACTGGCTGCCGGCGGCCAGCGCCTGCAGGCCGTAAAAGTTGTCCACACCATCGGCGTCGCACTCGTCGACCCAGCGATCCCACAGCGCCTGGATCTCCGGGTCGCCCCACTGTGGCTTGATACCAGTACCCACCAGATTGGAGATGTGCTTCTCCTTGGCACTCTGGGCATAGGCGTTGTTGCGGATGGCGTTGTGGCTGCGCGACCACAGCAGCGGCAGCGACCGTGAGATCGGTCCGTTGGGTCCGGTCGCTGCATTGCCCTTGCCCGCCATACGCCGGCCCGTCGACGCTCCCTCGTAGGAGGCCTGGGCGCGTGTCGGCACGAGCTGCCCGCCGCGCATCGTCATCCGGAGGCGCGGTTTCTTGGTCATGGCAGTCATCACAGGCCCTTGCTGGTTCGAACGGATCGGGTTCGGGTGCGGTGCTTGTTAGTGGCGAGGTAGGCGACGATCTGCCGCTCTACCTCACGCAGCTTGGTGAGATCACCACTCCCCGAGTACTCGACGGTGCGCCCGTTGTAGGTGATCCGCGCCACTCGTTTTCCGGCAGCCAGGTCCAGGATGGCCCGCCGCACCTCGGCGAGATCATCTTCGGTGTAGGCCATGGGTGCTCCTGCTTTTGACGCTACATTGAAAAGGGGGACCGATAACTCACAACAACACGCGAAAGACACCAGGGAGCTACCCATGAACAGACAATCAATCGTGCTGCTGGTCGCTGGCCTCGGCAGCTTTGGTGACCTGGCTAACGCAGCCGGGCCTGACGCCACGGAAAACACCGAAAAAAAGACCGAGGTGCGGATATTGCCTAACGGCGAAATCGCATTGTTCGAAGTCACCAAGACCGATAGATATTCCGAACAGCTGCAGGCATGGCCGCCCCGGGCAGCTGAATACTCGATCCACTCTCGGGATGAGATGCCGTACTCACCCATTCCCGAAAACTCAGGCAGGCAAATGAGCCAGCAAGAGACGGAAGATCTCATGAGCGAGATAAGTGCCGAAGCCACGATCCGGGCGAAAAACACGGCACTTGCCTTCTGCGATAGCGATTTCCGGCCAGAGACGGTCGCCGCTACCGCAGGCTGGGCGGGAGGCGCTGTGCTCATGTTCAACGCTACATGGAATCTCGACACCCTGTGCCCAGGTGATGAGTCCGAAGCTGTGTCTGAAAGCCTGAACACATCCTGGGAGGTCCGCCCGAACGAACAAGCTTCTCCATCTCAATAACGCTATATGCGAGGCTTAGCGACCCGGCGACGGCGCTTCTTCGCAGGCTGCTCGCGCTCCCTGTAGGCCGGGGCAGCCGGGCGCTGGTCGGCTTCAGGGTCGAACACCAGCAGGTTGTCGTCCCAGTCAGCTGCCCAGGGTGGCGGTGAGCTCCAGTCGATGACCTCGCCCTTGAGCAGGATGAACAACGCCAGGTTGTAGACGCAGAGATCGAAGGCCTCGTTGGGGCGCTGGCCGGGGCGGTCCCACTTGCCGGTAGCCGGGTCGCGCACCTCGTAGGTCAACTCGTCGTACCACCAGCGGCCGAGCCAGGCCGGCACGTGCATGTAGCCGGCGCCGGGATCCTCGCGGTCCATCATCCCGGCGACCGTGTCCTTGAGCAGATTGGTGCCAAGGAGGTAGAGCGGAACATCGCCGCGGGCCTTGCTCTTGCGCGTCTTACGGCCGGTGTTGTCCGGCCAGGTCTTGCGTACCCGGCTGTCAGTCTTGGCGCTGCCGCCCTTCACCAGGTAGGCACGGCTTTGCAGGCCGTCCTTGCGCAGCCGACGGAACCACTCGTAGGCCTGACTGGTAACCGACTCCTCGCCCTCGGCCTCACCGCCGGTGTCTACCGCGACAGCGGCGATCGGCATGCGCCGACCGCTGCCATCGGCCAGGCGATAGGAACGCTGGACCACATCGCGGGTCAGCAGGTCCCAGTCTTCGGGCTGGGTGGCCGGGCTGATCTGCCGCGGCGGCTGGTCGTTGTCCGGGCCGCGATCCTCCTTGATGTTGAACCGGTCGATGATCCACATCTCGCGGTTCGGTCCCCAGCCTTGGATCTGCACCACGAATCGCCGGTGCTTGCCGCCCTGGACGTCGACGCCCGCGGTCAGGAAGCGTACGCCGTGCGGCACTCGGCGTCGCTCGACCTGCTCGGCCCGGTCCATCAGTTGGATGCTGGAGCGCTGCGTCTCGCTGCGGCGATGCCGATACGGCAACCCCCAGTCGGTGTTGATGACGGTCTTCAGCGTCTCCTGGCTGCCGGTCTGCTGGTAGGTCTCCTCTGCCCGCGCCAGCTTGTCGGTCAGGCTGGCCCAGGACTGGAACGCGGCGGCGGGCCCTTCCATCCAGAACGAGGCGATGCGGGTCTGGCGCGGCGTGCCGATCAGTTCGCCCTCGAGGGTCAGCTCGCAGCCCTCCGGCACCCAGCGGCCACCGAGGTTGAGCGTGCGCTTGTGCTTGGGGTCAACCTCGACGCCGCAGTGGGCGCAGCACACCCGCTTCGACTGCAGGTTGAAGTGCTCCTTGATCGGCTGGAACCAGCGGCGGCATGAAGGCTCGGGGCACTGCCAGTACAAGCGCCGGCGATCGCCCTGGTTGAACAGGTCACCGATGCCGGTGGTGGGCGGCATCATGTGCGGGCACCCTTCCGGCTGAACCCAGTCAGGATCCGTGATCTCTCGGCCGGGCGAGCTCTCGGCCAGTGTCATGCCGGTGGAGCCGAATGTCTGAGTCCGCTTGCTGGCCAGGGTGAAAGGATCGCCCTCGCCGTCCACGTCATCGTCCAGGCGGTCGAAGTCGGTGATCAGTACGAACTGATAGTCCGAGCTGGCCATGACGTTCTTGGATGGCCACTTGATGCCCAGGTAGTTGCCGGCCCGGAACGTCTTATCATGGACGTTGTTGTCGTGGCCACGCGGGCTCAGCCGGGGAATCAGGCGCGGCGAGTGCTGCAACATGCGGTCGATGCGCTTCTTGCTGAACTCGCGGGCTTTGTCCTCACTGATCTGGATGATCAGTCCATCGCCGGGGTCGCAGTCGATCTTGTAGGCCACATAGCCATCGACCAGAGCGTTGGTCTTGCCCGTCCGCGCCGGACCGACGAATATCACCGCGTCATAGCGGCGGCTCCCCATGCAATCGAGGGGCTCGACCATGTAGGGCGTAGCGTCCGGCGACCAGTCGCGTACCGTTCCATCCCCGCCCACCACTTTCATGACTTCAGAGGCGGCCTGGCTGGCCCGAATCCGGCGCGGCGGCCGAATCAACTCGGCAACATCTCGACGAATCGCGGCGGCGCTGGCGGTACTACCCACTACTCACCTCCTCATCATCGTCGTCGACGACAATCGCCTGGTACATCTGCTCGCGGAGCGCGTCGGTCGTATGCTCGACCAACTCGATGGCCTCAGGCGGCAAGCCAGCATCGCGCTCGAGCATGTCGGCCAGGCTGTCCAGGCCGCTGGCCACCGCCTTGGCCAACAGGCTCATCTCGCGGTGCGCTTCCTCGACCGGCACCAGCAATCGGAGATCCTTCTCCAACTTGATGCGCTCGTTCTCGGACTGGTACCAAGCCTTGCGGTCGGAGGGCGGCATCTCATCCGGCCCAATCCCTCCGGCCGACATCGTGTCACCAAACAACGCTGGCCCGGCATCCTTCAGGGCATAGACGTTGACGCCGTTACGCGTGCCCGCCGGCACGACGCCAGCCTCCTTTAGACGGCGGCGAACAGTCCCGCGGTCCAGACCAAACGCATCGGCCAGCCTGCTGATGTTCCAGTTGTAGGCCTCTTCCAGGCGATTGATCTGTGCCACATTCAGTAAGTCCTTATTTCACCACCGTCACCACCCTGAAATCCCGCAACCATGCGGGTTATGGCACAGTGGTGGTGGAGGCCCTATTGCGCCGAAAATTTGTCGAATTCCGCGGCTGCCCGCCCCCGTGGACGGCTCGCGACTGGCTGGAAGGACCCGCGCCAGCAGCCCCGGGGCGGATGCTCACTTCACCTTCGCCTTGACCGCAGCCATGAAACCGCTGCCACTCACGTGCCGCGTGATCTTCTCGGCGCTGCGCCCGACCACATAGCCGGTCAGGCCGTACTGCACGATGTCCAGCAGTTGACTGACTGTGCCCGTGTCCAGGTTCTCCGGAGTGAACCCGAGCCAGTGGGCGCCAACCAGGGCGGCGAACCAGAGCATGACCATCGGGCGCCAGTTGCGCTGCAACCAGCCCTCGGCATTGGCTTCGGCCTGAACCACGTCAGCACGTGCGCCGATCAAGGCCTTCTCGATGTCGGCCTCGATCTCCCGCAGCTTCATCGCGGCTTGCGGGTCGTCATTGATCGCCTTCTCCACCGCTTCCGGAGTACGCTCAACCCCCAACTTGTCAGCGATGACGCCGCCAACAGCAGCACCAAGCGGGCCAGCCAGAGCCCCGCCAGCAGCCGGCGCGACCTTGCCCACCGTTTTCGCGACACCCGACCAGTCCACATCCATCACCGACCTCCTCGGACTCGATCAGCCACCGCCATCAGCAGCATGTCGATACTGCGCGGGCCCAGCCATCCGCAGGCAACGCCGACCGCAGACGACGGCCAGCCCGTCAGTCCGAAATACACGTTGATACCGGCGGCGACCGATACCATGGCGGCCAGCGCCGGAACGTCGAGCCATAGCCGCCGCGTCACGAAACGGTTGCGATGGCCGTGCTTTACCTCATGAGCAATCTTGGCGAGCAAACCGATCATCACGGCTACTCCTGCATAGAGGGCGACCAATACGTCCTGGCGCCAATGAGCGAGCCAGTCGAGCAGTGCCGTCCAGAATCCGCCGTCCTTCCATGGCATCAGGCGCCTCCTACCTTCACTACTCGGTCATACCAGTCGCGATCACGCCCGGCGAGTTGGCCGCCGGCGTCCACATACGCTTGCACGAGATGCTCGAGCTTGTGCTCTCGCTGCCCATAGCCAGCGCCAGGCAGACTGGCCCAGATGTTCGAGCATGCCTCGATGGCTCGGCTGAACCGGCCAGACTGGATGAGAGGCAGCGCCCGCTGCTCGCGGATCTGCTGGATGGCATAGCGGTCCTGGGAGATCGGACTGAAATCGGACAGATCCAGCTGCCGCTTGTAGTGAGGCCAGTAGGTATTGAGGATCTGGTACCGTCCGGCCGCCGTAGACCAGACGCCCGGCGCGTACTCGATGGCATCGCTATCATTCGGCAGTGGATGGTCGACATACTCGGCGAACAGGTGCAGGTCACCGGGCAGCGATCCGACCAGGACGTCATAGCCGTCATCGGACATCGCCAGCATCTCCGGACCGATCTCCGCGTGCGCGATGGTGTTGAGGAACGCGCACACGTTCCGGCCGCCGGCGGCAGCTGGTGAGATGCGAGGCATGGTGACTCCGGGTATATAAGAAGCCGCTCCCCTCAAGGCGTGGGTGACAAGGGGACGAAGCACCCGAGGAGCGACTTAACTGGTAGCGGCCAGAGGATTCGAACCTCTTACTCCGGGTTATGAGCCCGGCGTCTTACCACCTGACCCGGCCGCTGAAACGGAAAAGCCCCGCCGGGTGGCCGGCAGGGCTTTGATGATGTCTGGCGCCTGGCGCGAACTGATCGCCAAGCTACACATACGGTAGATCAAACCGGTAAAAAACACAACATGTAGTAGTTGCTTATAACTTCGACAACGCAATGAGCTGTACTCGAGCGACCTTGCCAGCCTGCCGCAACGCCTCTCCATGCTTGAACACCGGCACCCTTTCTGACTGCTGCTCCTCAACCTCCCGGGGCTGTCTCGCTGCCTCCGCACGCGCCAGTTCGGCATCAACCCGATCGGCCGGCATCGGCCAGACGTGTAGGCTGTTGCAATGCTGGCGCTGGACCTCACGCACGACCGTCCGGCTCCGCGTGCCCGGTACCGCCACGAACCCCAACGCTTTGGCGTACCAGTCGATGTGCTCGGCGATATGGTCATAGCTCTTGGTCCATGGCGTGTTACTCACCGCCCGAGGATGCAGCTTGGCCGCCTGAATCAGCGCCGCGAGAATCTGGCGCGGTTTGATGCCTGCCGATTCAATCCAGCGGCGCGCGGACTCGTGCTGCTCATGCGTATAGATTCCCCGGTCATACAGGGCTGCCAGCGGCTCACGAGCAATCGCGGTACCGCCCGGAGCCAGCCCAGGGGCACAAGGGCTGTGACTGTGCCAGCCCTGGTTGTGATGTTCATGCACCGTCCGTCGCTCGACTTCGATGTCGAGTATCCGGCTCACGAAGACCCGAGCCGCGTCCGGGTCGTGGTTCTCGTGCGACTGGCGCGCCAGCTCTCGCAGCGTCCAGATGCCGATTCGTTGATAGTCCACATCACTCCCCTGCATTGCCGTTGCTGCCATTCCCATCGCCGTGCCCCCTTCTCCATTCCGTGCCATTCGTCAGCGCCAGCCGTTCACCCCGGTGGTGTGCCGTCTTCACCCAACTGGCGTACTCCCTCAGGACGGCCTTGGCTTCCTCGAGGCCCAGCGCCAGTGCCGCGCAATAGCCCCTTGCCTCTGCTTCTTCCAGCCACTCGCGCTGGCTGGGCGTCAGCTCGGCATCCCGTGGTGGCGTTGCCTTGAATTCCAGGTAGAGACCGAACCATCCGCCGCGCGCCTCCATCACCGGCAGGTCACTGACACCGGCCTTCACGCCCTGGGCTTTCATGCGCCCGGCCTCTTTGCCCAGACGATAGCCGCCATTGGGGACGTGGTAGGTCGCCGCGTAGAGGTCGCCCACCGACGTGCCGCGCATCATTTCGCCATACAGCCAGCGGATCAGGATGGCCTGCTCCTGCCCTTCCCAATCGACCGGCTTGCGGCGAGGCTTGCCGTCGGCCTTGGGCTTGCGGCTGCCCGGCGTCTTCCCGTAGTTGCGCCAGCTCATCCCGACACCTCGCGCATCTCGATCAGGGTCAGCCGACCGGTTCGGAAGGCGCCGGTGTCGATATAGTGGACATTCCCGAGCGTGGTCGGCTCTTTGACCGGGGTGTGCCCCACCACCACGGCATCAATTCCCTCTACGGGCGTCTCGTCACCTCGCTGGATTCGAGAGCGCCCCCATACCATCTGCTGGCGACCAGCCGGATGATCCTCCAGCTCGATCAACGACCAGTCTTCGGGCGGCTCAGCATGTACGATGCCGATGCGACACCCTTCCACCTCTACCTCTCTGGCATACGGCAGGTGCTCCATGGCCGCTTTCAGTATCGAGCGAACTTCCCGGGCATCATGCAGATACACCCAGCTACCACCGTTCATTTGCCATAGGGACCAGTCACGGCCACCTACGCCGTCCAGAGCAGCCCGCGCCAGCTCTTCATGGTTGCCACGCACCCCGTGGAACCAGGGCTCAAATACCAAGCTCAGGCAATCGAATGATTCGGCTCCCCGGTCGATCAGATCGCCCACGCTGAAAAGGCGATCAACGGCCTTGTCGAACTCCACTCGACGCATTTCTGAGTTCAGTAGCTCGAGCTGGCCGTGGATGTCACCGACGATGAAGTCTCGCCCTACGGTGTTCTCGTCATGCTTGGCCAGGATCATCACCGCCTCCTCGGGTCGTTGATGTAGCGAGCATCTCGGGGCTTGTCGTATTGGTCGCTCAAAGCCCGGCCCTCCTCTTCCAGTTTCCGAAGTCAGCGACGATCCGTCGAAACATCTCAGCCGCTTGCTCGTTGCGATCCAGGTCTGCCCGACTCTCCACGCCACATGCCCGGCGCACAGCGTCGGCCGCGTCCTCAGCGTTGTGGGTTCCGTCCGGGAGCTGCTCGAGCGTCAACCCCTTATCTCGGCGAGCACGTGCATCGAGATACAGGCCAAACGCCGGCAGGCTGCAGAGCATGCCGGCCTGCTGGGCGAGACTCCGGCGGTCAGTCGGCATCCCTGTCCTCCTGTATTTCCTCGCCCTGGTCGTCCAGATGCCGTGCCATCCACCAGATATTACCCACGGCCAGGCCAAGGCACGCCAAGACCCCGAGAGCGAACCAGCACAGCCACGCCGCTACACTCATTTCACTGCCCTACAGCCCGAGCCACCGCGCTGGAGCTTCGCTAGGTGGCGGCATTCGAAGCACCGGTCTCGCCCGTTCTTAGGGTCTTTGAACCTCCCAGCCCGGACCGACTCGTACCAGCCGCAGTCACAACGAACTAGCCACAGGGCGCCCCGCTTTCGGCTCTGGCCAGGCTGGCGCGGCAGGCGACCCACGACCGTCAGCCGACCTTTGCGAGCACCCGTCAAGTCCGGCTCTCTCTTCGCCCGATTGACGGCCACGGTCGGCGGCGGCGCTTCCCAGCGCTCAAGAGATGCTGGCGGCTCGGGCGGGATATAGTGCTGACCACCGGAGACCGCGCTTTGCGCTGTGCCGTTGACGGGCGTGCCCAGCAGGCGCGTGTCGATGCTCATACCGACACCTCCGCTCCCTTGGCATTGATCCGCTGGGCGCGCACCCGATCGGCCTGCTCGCGACCGGCATCGGTCAATCCATAGGCGGGATGCCAGACCTCGTTGATCTCCTGCTCAGCGACGATCCGCACCCAGCCCCGGTGCTCGAGGCGGTTCACGCTATTGGCGACCTGGCGCCAGCCCGGACCCTCGCCCTGGGCGGTAGTGATCCGACGCCGGATGGCGTGGATGGCCTGGCCAGGCGTAGAGCGCAGCGCCAGCAACACTTCGTGTTCGATGTCGATGGGTTTCACTGGTCACCTCCGCTCGTCTCCGGTACATACTCGAGCAGCTGGCGCGAGGGTTTACCGACCGTGCCGACTACCGTCACACGCCCCGCATCCAACAGCTCACGGCAGCGGCCGCAGATCGACGACAGCGCCAGCCCGGTCCGGGCCTGCAGGTCCTGCCGAGTGCTTGGCCCGCCCGTCCGCAGGGCCTCGAGCACCTGCTGGCTCTGCCGTGCCTGGCGACCTGAGCGGCGGACGTCGTCGTAGCCCTCTCGAGATACCTCACGGCCTGTCGGTTGCATCACGGCTCCCATGGTTACCCCCTCCCCAGTGCGGCCCGCAGGGACCGGAGCCCCTGGTCGGCGTTCATGGTGTGCGGCAGGCCGGCGTCATCGACCAGCCGGTCGGCGCGTTCATGCCCAGCCCGCTCGGCGAGCTCGGCCTGGCTACGGTGGCCGTCGTGCTTGAGCGAGGCCCGAGGCCGCATGGACTCACCGCGCGCCACACGCTCGACGACGCAGTCTCGATTGGTGCTGGCGTAGTAGTGCATGAACTGGCGCCGGTGCTCGCCCAGCTGGTGATAGCTCGCCGCCCGCAGGTTGTGCATGTCGACGTGCTCAGCAGCAGCGGCCACGGCATCATGGATGAACGGCTTGCCGGCGAAGGCGTGCTCCTGGACGTTGCGCCAGGCCTCCTCGGTGCTCGGCAAGCCCAGCGGCTCCGGGCGCAGGCGGCAAGCCTTGGCGAACAGCATTGCGCTATCCGGGGGCCAGGCTGTTTTGCCATGCGCCACGGCCTCAGCGGCCGCCTCATTCATCGCAGCCAGCCCGCAACGGACGTGCGCCTCACTCAGGTGCTGCAGGGCCTGCCCCCATTCCCCGGTGGCGTCGAAGCACACCCACTCGCCACCGATCTGCTCGCCCCAGCCGGCCTCGGCACAACGCCGACGCCAATGGACGCCGTACAGCTGCCCCAGGGCATCGAAGACCCAGTCGATGGTTTGGTCAGTGATCGGACGCCAGCTCCCCGTCGAAGACGTCTCCCCCTGGCGAGCCTGACGCTTGCTCTCGGCGGCGCTGTTCAGCGAGTCGACGAGCTTCAGAGGCGCTGACGTTGGCAAATCGCTGGCGCTGGCCAGCATGTCCTGTGCGTTGACCATGGGGCTGTCCTCCTGTGGCGGGGCCGGCCACCGCCTGGGCGTGGCGGGCATCGTTGCGGATCCAGTCGACAAAGCGAGCGACCCAAGCGGACTCGCCGTAGCGGCGGCCCGGAGCGTCGGCATGGTGGGCAGTGAACTTGGCCAGCTGGGCTGGCGAATACTCGGTGTCGGCAGGCAGGCCGGCACGCTGGCAGGCCATGGCGAACACCTCGGGGTCAGGTCGCCAGTCGAGCGTCATCGCGACGCGGTGATCACCTGCCGAGGGTTGGCCGTCGTCGTTCTGGCCAGCGGCCTGGCCGAAGATCGGATGGTCGGTCGGTTGTTCTGGCTCGGGCTGATCGGCGCTCGCGCCAGAGAGAGAGGTGGATATATTGGTATATTGATTCGTCGGAGATTTTTCCGACCCCCCCTCGGATATTTTTCCGACCCTGCTCGGAGATTTTTCCGGGGTCGGATTTTTTTCCGACCCTTCTTCATCAGCGCCAGCCTCAAGGGTCGGAGAATTTTCCGACCCTTCCACGCGGTTCCATGTAGCCCCTTTGGCGGTCAGCCGCATGTAGGTGCGGTTGTCGCAGCTGGTCATCTGGATCAGGCCGGCCTTGGCCAGCTGTTTCATCAGCCGGTAGGCGGTATCCGGTTTGTCGGTCAGCAACGGCAACTCGGCGACGATCTTCCCCTTGCCGATGTTGAAGTAGGTCTGCCCATCGATCTGGCGCGACTCCGCCCAGGTCGGCACCTGGTGCAGGAACGCGAACAGCATCGCCTGCTGGGCGTTGAGCCCCCACTCCAGGGCACGAGCTTGGTTGATGGCGACGAAGTACTGCATCACGTACCTCTCGCCGTATAGAGGGCCATGCCGGCGGCCGATAGACTGGAAGTTCTCACGCAACCAGAAGGAGCACCGGCATGGCCAAACCTGAGGACGACCTGCTCTACGACATCCTGCACAAAGCCGAAGAGGCATTCCCAGAGCCGATCGATGTCGACCCGCTGAACAGCGAACTGGGTGATGACACTGTGACAGGGGCCATCGACTACCTGGTCGATCATGGGTTGGTCGACGTATGGGCCAAGCGAACCCGCATGAGCGGGATTGGCAGTTACGCCGAGATCCGCATCAACGGCAAAGGAATCGATCTGCTGCGCGATGACGGCGGCATGACGGCTCGGCTTAACGTGATCACCGTGCGCCTGGAGGCCGATACATTGCGCATCCTGATCAACCAACGAATCGATAATTCGGATGAATCTACACATCGGAAGCTCCAGCTTCGGGAATGGGTATCCTCCCTGCCGGAACGGGCCCTGAATGATTTAACCAGCCAACTGATCCGTCGAGGTCTGCAAGAGGCTCCTGGTACCATCCAATGGCTGTATACACAGATGCCCCTTGGATGATGTCTAGATGGCGAAACACCAAGTAGCCGGAGCGCATGCAGAAGCACAGGTAATCGAAGGGCTGAGGCCGGCAGGCAAAGCGCAACTCCAGGTCGCCCGCTTTGCCCTCCTCAAGCCATAAGCGGCTATCCAGCATGTGCGACATGGAGGGAAAGCCCGAGACCTGATTAGCGAGGAAGGCCGCGGCGGAGTCTGGCAAGCCGCTATGCCGGGATCTCGCTCGCACGGCAATGTCGGTGTTGAACCTTTCACCCTTGGCCCCAGCAGGGTCATCCTCGTAAAAGCCCAAGTGGTCATGTTTGACCGCTGCCATCACGCTGCCCCCTCGAGCTGCTCGAGCTCATGCTGGTAGTGGTCTGCGAAAAACCGGTGCATCAGTCGGCGGCCGTTGACGATCACTCGGGCGTCGTCGTCCCAGGGATCGGTCAGCGCCAGCAGCTGCGTCATTGCCTGGTGGTACCGCAGGTCACAGTAGAGGCGATCCAGCATCGGGCCGGTCACGGCCAGCTCGACACGCTCCCGCTCCAGGCGATTCGTCTCGGCGATCAGTTGGTCGCGGTAGCGACCCATCGGTGTCGTTGTCATCGTAATGGCGTCCCCTCGCTCGCTGGCCTAGAGCCGCAGCCCAATGCGGCGGATTTCAGCTGCAGACAACTTCCCCTCGCGCTGCATGGAAGCGAGGGTCTCGCTGTAGCGGGTGCGGCCGGTCAGCTCGGACAGAGGGAGATGGCCTCTCTGCAGCCACTCGTGGACATACTGATTGCTCCGGCGCAGTCGCTTCGCTACGGCAGGAGCGCCACCACAATCGTTGATGACGTCCTTGAGGGATGTGGGTTGAGTTGTCATGGCCAGCCTTAATATCAGGTCTACTCCTGATCATGCTAGCCGCATTGGCCTGATATTGGCAAGACAATACCTGATTTTCGGTATTGAGAATGGATGTGAGGCGCCTACAATCAAGCTATTAGTTGATACGCGCGAGAGACCCAATGCCCCGCCGCAAACCCACGGACGAAGAAAAACGCAGGATGTGGGCCGCCATCTCCCAGGCGGCGATGGATTATCACAACCACCACCAGGAGCGAGGGCTGGGCGTTCTGATCGCTGATGATGCGGGCGTCAAGCCACAGTCAGTATCCGAGTGGAAGAGCCTGGTGACCGCGCCAAGCGACAAAGTGCTGATGCGACTGGCGTCCAAGTACGGTGTTTCTGCAACTAAGCTGGCTGGCGAAGAGCCGCCTGCGCATGGCGACCTTGCAACTGATGAGGCATTGCGCCTAGCCGGAGAGCTCACCAGCACAGTGACCAAGGCCGCCCTGCCCGAAGGTAGTGTCGAGCAGTTCAGCGCCGTCATGGAGAAAGCCCACGAGCTGGTCATGCAAGGCAAGGGAGAGGATGAGGCTTACGGCATTCTTTTCCGGTTTGCGCTGGGAATCCGCGACCAAGACCCGCCTTCAAAGTAACGCTCCTCCATGCGACACAAGCCCGCAATATTGCGGGCTTTTTTGTGCCTGCGACATCGAGGTAGCTGTATCGCCATTCTTCGGTTACTGTATATATAAACAGCATTACATAAGCGCGGGGGATGATTCATGGAGGAAGGGTCTAGCATCACGCCCATCACTGATGAACGAGATCAAGACGTACAAGAGCGCTCGCGAGAATCCCTCGTGAATCTTTGCAAGGCGTTCGATCTGCTGCGTGCACGCAAAAAAGTTGAAGAAAATTCCCGCCAAAAATCAAGATCATAAACCTGATCTTCCTTCCCCTTCTGCCTTAATATCAGTTTATCCCTTGATGTTTTAGATAACTAACCCTAACATCAGGCTATAACCTGATTATCAAGGCGATAAACACATGGACCTGACCAAACGACAAGCTGAGATAGTTAGCCGGCTGGCGGATGGCATGACGGCAGAAGAGGTGGCAACGAGCTTCTGTCGGTCTGTCCAGACGGTGAGAACTCAAGTGAAGCTCGCTTGCCATCGCGCCAACGCCCGCAACACCGCCCACCTGATCGCCATCGCCATATCGCGCGGATGGATCGCCCCGCTCGCGCTGGCGCTGATGCTCGCTGATCTGCACGGCCATGCACTGCGCACCCGTCAGCCGGTCCGCACGCGCCAGCACGCCTCCTCCTCTTATCGGGCCGCACGTCGCGATCTGGGGAGCGTGCTGGCATGAGCACTATCGAGATCCCCGTTCGCCATATCGCCAGCGTCTGGCGCGAATACGCCCAGCGGGACGGCGTCACCGATCCGGCTGTCGAGCTGCTGGCGCGTGAGGTCTACCCCGGGTATCCGTCCTGGGGCTATCGCCCTGCGTTCCGCGTGCCCGGTACCGATCTGGTCGTCGAGATCGTGTCGAGTCAGCCCCATCCCAGCTACGCCCAGGCACTCCAGTGGATCGAGTGGATGCTCGAGCGCCTGCACGACAACGGCAACATCCAGCTACACCGGGAGGCCTCATGACCGCTACCACCTCATACGGCGGCGAGACCGCCATCACCATCGCCGAGGTCATGCAACGTCACGACATCCATGTCGGATTCATGGCGCCGCTGATGCTGATCAACGAATTGGCCATGGCCATCAACCTGACCGGCCGTCACGACGTCGCGGTGCACTACCAGCCCCGGCACGCCGGTACCTGCCGGCACAGCTTGACGGTGATGACGCGCGACGTGATGAACCCGTGGTCGGCAACCGCGAGTGCCGGCGTATTCCGTGAGATCGAGTTGCCGAGCGAGGACAGCAACGACCGGGATCGTGACGTCTGCCTGCGCCGGCTGAGCGAGGTCACGGAGCAACTCTCCGAGATGCTGCAGCAGGGGGTGACGCCATGAACCTGATCGAACTGAAACGTCTCGTGCTGAGCTTTGGCGCCCTGCCCCTGGCCTGCGCCGGCGTACTGGTCCTGGCGAACGTCCAGCAGCTCGATCGCGAGGTCGCCGCCGAGATGCAGCGGCAGTACTGCGCCGGCGTCGCCACCTGGCAGGCCGAGGCCCGGCAAGGCGTCGCACCGGAGCGGCGTACCGGCCACCCGGACTACGACGGCATCGCCGATGAGCAGTGCCCAGGCAGTCGTCAAGAACCCCTTGACCACTCACCCGCGCGCCAGATGGCCAGTTATTGAGGAAGCCAGACCGATGCAGTTCTCCATGAATGGGTTCCGCCGGCAACTCTCCGGCGATGCGCAAAGCCTGCGGGATGTCGCCGAGTCGATCATCAACGACGAGTTCTACGACAAGGGCGACCTGGCCGAGGCAGTCAATGCCCTGATCCGCCACAGCAACGTCTTGAACTGCGTCTCTCAGAAGGGAGATCCGGAGTTCGTGGACATGTCCGACATCGATGTCGAGGAGTTGGAGGTGCCGTCATGATTCGTATCGCGCTCGCCCAAATGGCCACCGCGGTCGCGCTATCCGCCCAGGCCTTCGACGGCTTCAACGCCGCGATCCGCAGTCTGCCGAGCGAAGCGGCGCCAGCCACCAGTCGCAACGGCGGCAAGCAACGAACCGTCGCTCAGGCCCAGCGCCGGGCCGCAAAGTCACGCCGCATCCGCCGGGCCAAGCGCCTGGGGCACTACTGAGGATCCTGGCCATGCCCCTACCCCAGAAACCGAACATCGAATCTCTATCGGTCTGGCTCGACAAGCCGGCCGTCCAGCAGGCGTTCACCACCCTGGCCGTCCCAATCATCGAGGCCGCAGCCACAGCCCAGGCCTACGACGATGAGGTGGCCGGCCTACTCCATGGCGATGACGGCCGCATGTACCCCAAGGCCGGCGAGGCGGTGATCGGCCGAGCTGGCGGGCTGGTCGTCAAGCTGGTCGTCGAGCCCGACGGTCATGGCTGGATGGGCGAAAGCCTGACTCATGACGAGATCAATGCCATCGGCATCAGCGACATGGTCGTCGACGGCCAACGCCTGACACCCCGGAAGGAGGCCTGACATGTGGTTCAAGAACCTACACCTGTACCGCGTCCACGCCGTGGCCGGCATCGACGGCGGCTGTATCGCCGATCGCGTCGAGGCCAAGGAATCCCGTCCTCTTGGCGGCAGCGAAGCACGCCGCATCGGATGGTGCCCACCGGGTGGCCGAGCCAGCACTCGGCGGCAGCTCTACCACCACCTGCAGGGCCAGTACCTCCTGTCCGCCCTACGCCAGGAGCGGATCCTGCCGCCCGCCGTGGTCAGCGAGGAGGTCGAGGAACGCGCCAGCGCGCAGGAGGCAGCCGAAGGCCGCAAGCTGCGCCGGCAGGAAAAGCTCACCCTCAAGGAGCAGGTCTACGAGGAACTGCTGCCCCGGGCCTTCGTCCGCACCCAGCGCATTGACCTGTGGTGGGACCACCGGCGCCAGCTCATCGGCATCAATACCAGCAGCCGCAAGCGAGCCGAGGAAGTGCTCGACCTGCTGCGCGAGACACTGGGCAGCCTCAAGGTCACGCCGCTGGCGAGCCAGGCACTGCCGATGCGAGCCATGACCACCTGGCTCGGTGACACGAGCACTCGCCCCGCCGACCTGGTGATGGGCGACACGGTCGAGCTCAAGGCCAAGGGCGATGACGGCGTGTTCCGTGGTCGCCAAGTCGACCTCGACAACGACGACGTGCAGCAGCTCCTCGAGGGCGGACGCCAGGCCAGCAAGTTGGCCCTGGGTATCGAGGGGCGCATGACGTTCGTGCTCCACGACGACCTGGCTATCAAGTCCATCCGGTTCGACGACGCCGTGATCGACGACGCCAGCCAGGCCGACGACGGCGACGACGCCCTGGTGCGGCTCGAAACCGACTTCCTGCTGATGGCCCAGGCCCTGGGTGCCAGCATCGATCGGCTGATCGAGTGGCTGGGTGGGGAAGCACAGCAAGCCGCCGACACGACGGCCAGCAACTAAAGGAGAGCGAAATGCGACTGATCGACGACCTGATGGGGTCGCACCCGCTGCTCGAGGAGCGCCCTGTCAAACGCATCTTGGAGCCGTTCGGGTTTCAGATTCACATCGAGACTCAAGATGTGCCATGCGAAATGGACGATCCCCAGGGCCATGACAAATTCTGCGCCGATCCTCAGGGGTTCATGGACGCACTGTCGTTCAGTATCCCGGAAGGCTTCACCGAGCTGGACCGCTTTGAAACCGAGGACGGCGAGATCGTCATGCTCGCGGTGCAGCCAATCACCCCGCTCGCCCACCTACTGATGCTACCGGTAGATAGCTTTCCCTCCATTGGCGCTATCGCCGCCGAGCGCCGTCGTCAGGTTGATGCCGAGGGGTGGTCGGCAGAGCACGATGATCGGTACCGCGACGGCCAGCTCGCCGACGCGGCTGCATCCTATGCAGGGACCGCAGCCCTCACGATAAGGGCGCGGGAATCGGACAGCAGCCGGCTGCTCACGTCTCAGTGGCCATGGCCTGAGCAGTGGTGGAAGCCAACCACACCGCGCCGCGACCTTGAAAAGGCCGGCGGCCTGATCGCTGCGGAACTCGCCCGCATGGATCGCGCGGAGGGCATGCCGTCATGAGCGAACTGAAACCGTGTCCGTTCTGCGGATCTCGCGACGTCGACCCAGACGGGTGGCTGAACGGCCTTGGAGAGCGTGGCCCAGAGTGTCTGTCTTGCGGCGCCACCGGGCCAACCGTGAAGCGATGGAACTCTCGCTCCACACCGGAAGGCATGGCCCTGGTGCCTCGTGAGATCACTGCCGAGAGCGGCCACAAGGCCGGGATGATAGGCGACTTCCATGAATCGGTCAGCATGCGGTGCACAGAATGCGATCCCGACGACCCAGACCCTGATTGCGAGGTATGCGATGGGCTGGTCGAGTTCGAGGGCCAGGCACCTGTCAGCTGGACCACCATCAAGGCCGTCCACCGCCGGGTGATCGAGATTGCCGAGGAGGTGAGTCATGCGAGCTGAACGCATCATCGACCCGCGCACCGGTGAGATGACGACGGTCTACGCCCTGAGCCGGGAGCATGGCATTGCCAGCTACATCATCTGGCATCGCTACGACACTCTCGGCATCCGCTCCGAGACGCTGATCGCACCGCCCGGTACCGAGATCGACATCGAGGCCGAGCGACGGGTTGCGCGTGGCATCTGGCTGCGCTCGCGGATCGGCATCCTCTCGACGCATCGGCTCGGCGAGTTCGCCCGGGCCCTGCGCCAGCATTCGCAGGCACGGAGGGCGGCGGCATGAGCATCGACATCGACAAGCTGGAGGCGCTGGCTAAGAGAACGAGCATGTGGGGCCAAGCGTCCACCATCATCGCCCTGATCGCCCGGCTGCGTGAGGCCGAGCGAGGGCGCGACGCTTACGAGGACATGGCGCACGGCATGTCGGCTGACTTGACCACGATGGGTGAGGAGCGCGACGCGCTGGCAGCGCATGTGGAGCGGCTGACGAGCGCGTTGGTAAAAATTGATACGGACCTTGAGGGGCGAAACTTTCTCGAAGATAGCAGCCTTCGAGACACCTGCCGCGAGGCTCTTGCCGACACGCCCACCAACTCCCTCGCCCGCCTTAAGGCTCGGTGGCAGGTCGAAGTGCTGCAGCACATGTTGGGGCGAGCGCGGCGTAATGGCGACCGGGCTGTTGTGGACGCGGTGGAGGAAAGCATCGCCATCGAGCTGCGCCGGCAGGCCGGAATCGGCGAGGGGGCGCCATGACCAGGTGGAAAAAATTCAAACGCCTCGCCTGCTGGGCAGCCGTTGCAGCGTGGTACCTCGTTCGCTGGCCGTTCTGGCGCCTCTGGCGATGGATTCGGCGGGACCAGGAGGGCGACGAGTCATGACAGCACGCGGACACCTGAGTGGCCACGTCATCCTCTGGGACGAGACGGAAAACGAGTGGATCTTCGCGGACACGGGCGAGCCAATATACACCCAGGATATGGCCGGCCACGGCCAGTTTCGGCGGTGCGCTTACTGCGGACTAGGGCCGACTCCGGAGGGTCACGACGGCTGCATGGGCACGCTGCCCGAGCACATCGTCATGAATGCCTGCTGTGGCCACGGGATCGACGCCCGGGCCTACGTTCAGCACCGGGATGGCACGTGCGTGCGCGGGGCCGAGGCCCTGGAAGAGATCGAGAAACTGCGCAAGGAGGCAGTCCAGTGACCAACCTCAATCTATTTAGCCCCGAGCTTGTCGTCGACAACTTCGCCGGTGGTGGCGGTGCGAGCGAAGGCATCGAGCAGGCCCTGGGGCGTCCGGTGGACCTCGCCATCAACCACGACCCGACGGCCATCGCCGTGCACACTGCCAACCACCCGGACGCCGAGCACAGCGTCGCCGATGTGTGGGATGTCGACCCTGAACAGGCCGTCCATGGTATGCCGGTGGGGCTTGCCTGGTTCTCCCCCGACTGCCGACACCACAGCAAGGCCAAGGGCGGGCGCCCGGTCAGCAAGAGTGTGCGTGGCCTGGCCTGGGTAGCTGCCCGCTGGGCGGCGAAGGTGAAACCACGGGTGATCGCACTGGAAAACGTGGAGGAGTTCCTTGACTGGGGTCCGCTGATGAAGGACGCCAAGGGCCGCATCGTTCCGGACCCGGATCGCAAGGGGCAGACTTTCCGCGCCTTCGTGCGCGCCCTGGGCCGCCACGGCTACCAGGTGGACTGGAAGATCTTGCGCGCCTGTGACTACGGTGCTCCGACCATCCGCCGCCGGCTGTTCCTGGTCGCTCGGCGCGACGGTCTACCAATCGTCTGGCCCAAGCCGACACATGCTGACCCAGCCACGCCGGGCGTTCGTCGCGGAAAGCTCAAGCCCTGGGCCACCGCTGCCGAATGCATCGACTGGAGCATTCCCTGCCCAAGCATCTTCGACCGGGAGCGCCCACTGGCCGAGGCCACCATGCGCCGGATTGCCAAAGGCGTGATGAGGTTCGTAGTAGATGCCACCGAGCCGTTCATCGTGACCTGCAATCACGGTGGCCAGGGTTTTCGCGGGCAAGGTCTTCTGGACCCGATGAAGACGATCACAGCTGCGCATGATGCCCATGGGATCGTCATTCCGCACATCACCAAGTTCCGGTCGGGGGCAGTAGGCCACCGCTGCGACGAGCCGATGCACACCATCACGGCCAACGCTAACGTCACTCGGCCTGGCGTGAACCCGGGAGGCTGCGCACCGCTCGGCGTCGTCTCTGCATCATTGTCACCATTCGTCACCGAGTGCGCGAACGGCAGCACGCAGCGAAACATGCCAGCCGACGAGCCGCTCAGGACTCAATGCGCCCAGGTCAAAGGCGGTCATTTCGCCCTGGTCTCTGCGTTCCTGGCCAAGCACTTCACCGGCGTGGTCGGTGACGACCTGCGCCGTCCGGTGCCGACGGTCACCGCCAAGGACCACAACGCCCTGGTTGCCACCAGTCTCGTGAACCTCAAGGGCAGCGAGCGCGGCGGACGGGATCCGCGCCAGCCCATGCCCACCATCTGCGCAGGTGGCACTCACGCTGCAGCGGTGGCCGCATTCCTCGCGCCCTATTACGGCAGCGGCTCCGGCGAAACTGGTCGCGATATGCGGGACCCGGCGCCCACGGTCACCACCAAGGACCGCTTCCAGCTGGTCACCGTCACCATCGAGGGCGAGCAATACGCCATCGTCGACATCGGCATGCGCATGCTCCAGCCCCACGAGCTCGCCGCCGCCCAAGGTTTCCCCGACGGCTACCAGTTCGCCGAGGCCGGCGGAAAGAAGGTTCCCAAGTACCGTCAGGTGCAGTTGATCGGCAATAGCGTCTGCCCGCCGCTGGCTCGGGCGATCGTCGAGGCCAACTTCACTCACGAACGCCGGTTCATGCCGACGCCTGCAGGGAGGGATGCTGCATGACTAACCGCACCCATCGCCGCTTGGCCAAGAAGCGGGCCAAGAGTTATCCGATGGACCTGACCGAGGCGCCCAGATACATGTGGCCAAGCGATGCCTGGCAGGAAAATCGACTCAACGTCTGGATCAGCCGCGATTACCTGGTTCAGGTGTTCGCCGAGCACGAGGACATCATCCGCCTCTCGATCAACGACGTGGTGCCTGAATCAGGCGGCTGGTCAGACGGCATGACCTGGGATGAGCTGATGGAGATCAAGCGGCAGTGCGGCTACGCCGACCGGGTCGCCGTCGAGATCTACCCGGACGACGACAACATCGTGAACGTGGCCAACATGCGGCACCTCTGGTTGCTGCCCGAGCCGCCAGCATTTATGTGGAGGGAGAGATCTTGAGTCGATGGGCATTTGCAGTGATGAGGATGGAGCGTCGCTGGAGCGTCACTACCGGATTCGTTGAGGCCGCGTCGAAAGACGAGGCTGAAGGCGCCGCTATTCGCATAACTAGAGAACAACTTTCCAAGGATGGCGCGCCAGAAGCGGAGTGGCCGGTACACCTCTCTGCCGCATGGCGCGACACGGAAGTGGAGAAAGGCCAGTGACCCAGCCGACACACACCCACCGGCAGCACGGCGGCCGCTGGGCCGCCATCAACAGCCATCCGGGGGCAGGCCCGCTCGAGGGCCAGGAGATGGTGATCCTCCACGACCTAGACAAGGACGTCACCAGCGTCACCACCTACCAGGACTGGCACGACAACTGGAAGGAGATCGCCGCCGACGACTGCACCCTCTGCCTGGGCGCCGGTACCGACCCGATCAAGGGCAACAAGCTCCAGCCCTGCGGCGGTTGCTATGGCCTCGGCAAGGTGCGTCAGGACGGCGAGACACCGACGGATCTCTGGCAATTGGCCGAGGTCGCCATCGGCATGATTCAGCGCCAGCAGCGCATCATCGATCAGCGGGACCAGGTACTGGCATTCCCAGAGGTTCAGGAGGCGCTGCAGGTGCGAAAGAAACGCAGGCAGGAGGAGCCGCCGGACTGGGTGCAGCGAGAACAGGAATGGCGGGCAGGCGGTGGCCGTGGCCACGGCGGCCGCAGACATACGGGGGATTGATCATGGCACTGCTCACACCTGAGGACGTAGCCCAGCAACTCGCCATGAGCCTGAGCTGGGTCTACGCGAACAAGCACCGTATCGGCTATCACCAGATCGGCACCGCAATTCGGTTTGAGCCAAAGGATGTCGCGGCATACTCTGAGGGCTGCAAGCGCGGCCCTCAGACAGGGGGACGCAATACATGGGAATCACTGTCCGCTACAGGGAGAAGCGAAACCGGTGGGTTGTCACGGAAACGCACCACGGTCAGCGACATCAACAAACGTTTGCAGGGACTCGAGAAGGGGAGCGCCAGGCGTACGAGTACGCGGCCAAGCGCGAAGCTGAACTGAACGAGGCCGAGTTTCACGGCGAGGTGATGGGGCGCCAGCCGCGGCGCACCTTCATCGAGGGACTCGAGCGCTGGATCGACGAGTACGACGTAGCCAGCCAGGTGAAGGCTATCCGGCCGGTCGCGGCCTACATGGGCGACCGGGTGCTGCTCGGCCAGGAAACGCTCGACAGGGCGCGGGAGATGGCCAGGGACTTGCGCCACCAGGGGCGAGCCCAGAGCACGATCAACAACCACATTCAGGTGGTAAAGCGCGTGCTCAACCTGGCCTACCGTGAGTGGGGGTGGCTCGAGCAGCCGCTGGGGGACAAGCTGAAGAAGAAGGCGCCGAAGAATGAGCGTCACGTCTACCTCAGTACCCAGGAGCTCAGCCAGCTACTGCAGGCCATCCCTGATCGCAACATCGTCGAGAAGAAGGTCATCGCTCTGGCAGCTCTCACCGGGCTGCGTCAGGGTGAGCTGCTCAGCCTCGACAGATCGAACGTCCACGGTGGTCGCATCCTGCTGCGACCAGACCAGACAAAGAGCGGCAAGGCCCGAGTGGTGCCGGTACCGGAAGACGCACGGCCGTGGCTGGAGGGTCTGCCATTCGCCACGACCTACTCGCGCCTACGCCATGCCTGGGAGACCGCCCGCGCAGCCGTCGGCCGCCAGGATCTGCGTTTCCATGACCTGCGCCACAGCTATGCGAGCATGCTGGCCCAGGCCGGAGAGAGCATGACCACGGTGCGGGATCTGCTGGGGCACTCGAGCCTGATCGTGACCAGTCGTTACAGCCACATGTTCGACGCTGGACTCGATGATATTGGCGCGCGGCTGCCGTCGCTGAATGCGGCCATCTGCGACCAAACTGCGACCAAGCACTGAGGAGGGGTGCTGCGAGAAGAAGGGGAATGCCGCTAACCACTTGATTCTGAAGTGGTGCCGGTGGTCGGACTCGAACCGACACACCCGTGAAGGCGGCGGATTTTGAATCCGCTGCGTCTACCAATTCCGCCACACCGGCAACGGCGTTGCATTATACGGAGCCAGCGAGACAGGTCAATCTCCACCCTGACTTCGCTGTCGCGAAACGGTATCCTATGCGGCTTGCCAGCCAGGCTGGCGGTTCCGTTCATGCTTCATCCTGATCAACCGAGTCACGCCATGCAGCGCGCCGATTTCCATTACGAGCTTCCCGAGGCGCTGATCGCCCGTTACCCCTCCGAACAACGCAGCGACTGTCGCCTGCTGTGCGTCGACGGCGCCAGTGGTGCACTCGATCATCGTCGTTTTCCCGAGCTGGTCGACAAGCTCGAGCCCGGCGATCTGCTGATCTTCAACGACACGCGCGTGATCCCGGCACGGCTGCATGGCCACAAGGCCAGTGGCGGCCGCGTGGAGATGCTGCTCGAGCGCCCTCTGGATGCCCATCGTGGCCTGGCCCACCTGCGCTCGAGCAAATCGCCCGGGGTAGGCACCGAGTTGACCTTCGAGGGCGGTATCCAGGCCGTGGTAGAGGGGCGTCGTGACGCGCTGTTCGAGCTGCGTTTCCTCGGCGAGACGCCATTGATCGCGTTGCTGGAGCGTCACGGGCACATGCCGTTGCCGCCTTATATCACTCGCGACGACGAACTCTCCGACCGGGAGCGCTATCAGACCGTCTACGCCAGGCGCGATGGCGCCGTGGCCGCCCCCACCGCCGGCTTGCATTTCGATGAGCCGCTGCTGGAGCGTCTCGCCGCCAAGGGTATCGAGAGCGCCTTCGTGACCCTGCATGTGGGCGCCGGCACCTTCCAGCCGGTGCGCGTCGACGACATCCGCGAGCACGAGATGCACAGCGAATGGATCGAGGTCTCCGAAGCGGTCTGTGAGCGGGTGCGCGCCGCTCGTGCCCGGGGCAATCGCATCATCGCCGTTGGCACCACCAGCGTGCGCTGCCTGGAAAGCGCCTGCCTGAAGAGCGACGATGGCGAGATCGCGCCCTACAGTGGCGAGACCGATATCTTCATTTACCCGGGCTATGAATGGCGCGTGGTCGACGCCCTGGTCACCAATTTCCACCTGCCGGAATCGACCCTGCTGATGCTGGTATCTTCCTTCGCCGGCTACGACACGGTAATGAGCGCCTATCGAGAAGCGGTGAACGAAGCGTACGCCTTCTTCAGTTATGGTGATGCCATGTTCCTCACCCGCAAGACGACCTGAGTTCGGCCATGCTGCGTCAAACGCTGTCTCAATATTCTCATTTGCTTCAGTAAACTCCGAGTATTTCGACAGCGTTTACCTTGCCTGACCTTCCTCAGGGCGCCTTGTCACAGCGTTGAGACCTTCCATGCGAGACGAATGCTTCATGAATTTCGAGCGCCTGGCCAGCGATGGCCGAGCGCGCCGCGGTCGACTGACTTTCCCCCGAGGGACGGTCGAGACGCCCGCCTTCATGCCGGTCGGCACCTACGGGACCGTCAAGGGCATGACGCCCCAGTCGGTGAAGGAGATCGGTGCCGAGATCATTCTCGGCAATACCTTCCATCTGTGGCTGCGCCCGGGCACCGAGGTCATCGAGGCCCACGGCGACCTGCACGACTTCGCCCAGTGGGACAGGCCGATTCTCACCGACTCCGGCGGATTCCAGGTCTTTTCACTTGGCGAGATGCGCAAGATCACCGAGCAGGGCGTGCATTTCCGTTCGCCGGTAGATGGCGCCAAGGTCTTCATGGGGCCTGAAGAGTCCATGGCCGTACAGCGCTCGCTGGGCTCCGACATCGTGATGATCTTCGATGAGTGCACGCCCTACCCCGCGACCTTCGACGAGGCCAGGCGCTCGATGGAAATGTCGCTGCGCTGGGCACAGCGTTCGCGCGATGCCCATGGCGATTCGCCCTCGGCACTGTTCGGTATCATCCAGGGCGGCATGTATCCGGCGCTGCGCGAGGCCTCGCTGAAGGGGCTCGACGAGATCGGCTTCGATGGCTACGCCATCGGCGGCCTGTCGGTGGGCGAGCCCAAGGAGGAAATGCTTGAGGTGCTCGATTACCTGCCCACCTGGATGCCGGACGACAAGCCTCGCTACCTGATGGGCGTCGGCAAGCCGGAAGACCTGGTCGAAGGCGTACGCCGCGGGGTCGATATGTTCGACTGCGTGATGCCGACCCGCAATGCCCGCAACGGCCATCTCTTCACGGCCGAGGGCACCGTCAAGATCCGCAACGCCAGACACCGCCACGACACCGGGCCACTGGAAGCGGGGTGCGATTGCCATACGTGCCAGAACTTCTCGCGCGCCTACCTGCACCACCTGGATCGCTGCGGAGAAATGCTCGGCTCGATGCTCAATACCGTTCACAACCTGCGTCATTATCAGCGCCTGATGGCTGGTTTGCGCGGTGCCATCGAAGCGGGTACATTGGCCAACTTCGTGGAAGGGTTCTACGCGCAGCGCGGCCTGCCGGTACCTCCCGCACCGAATTGACGGTTGGCCGGCCCCGGAGGCCAGCCATCGGGCGCCGCCACGGCGCCACTTTGTTTACCACGACTCAGGAGATTGTCGTAAATGCTGGACTTCTTCATTTCCCCGGCCCTGGCCCAGGACGCCGGTGGCGCGCCGGGCGGTGGCATCGCCCAGATCGTGATGCTGGTCGGCTTCGTGCTGATCTTCTACTTTCTGCTGTGGCGCCCCCAGGCCAAGCGGGCAAAGCAGCACAAGAAGTTGATCGCCGGCCTTTCCAAGGGTGACGAGATCGTCATCGGCGGTGGCATGCTGGGCCGTATCACCAAGGTCAGCGAGGACAGCGAGTTCCTGTCCATGGAAGTCGCCGAGGGCACCGAGGTCAGCGTGCAGAAGAATGCCGTGGCCACCGTCCTGCCCAAGGGCACGCTCAAGTCCATCTGATCGGACACGCCCGCGCCGCCATGCTGCGCGGGCTGCCCTGCGACCACCGAGGCGGGGCCCGGCCGACCGGCTCCGCCCGGTGCTCGTGATGACGCAACGCCCGTCTCCATCATCAGCAACCTGAGGGCAGGGCCCCCATGCTCAACCGTTATCCCCTGTGGAAGTATCTGCTGATACTCCTCGTCCTCGTCGTCGGCCTGATCTACGCTCTTCCCAACCTCTTCCCCGAGGATCCGGCGGTTCAGATCAGCAGTGACAGCGGCGAATTCACGCTCGACGAACGACGACTCGATCGTCTCGAGACCTCCCTGCAGGAAGCGGACATTGCCATCCAGTCCGTCGAACGCCAGCCCAAGAGTGTCCTGATCCGTATCGAAAACGCCGACGACCAGGCCAGAGCACGCGACCTGCTCAGCGACTCGCTCGGTGAAGACTATGTAGTGGCACTGAACCTGGCCGAATCCACGCCTGGCTGGCTGGAATCGCTGTCCGCCTCGCCCATGACACTCGGCCTCGATCTGCGGGGTGGTGTCCACTTCCTGCTCGAAGTCGACATGGGTGCCGCCATCACCCAGCGCCTGGAGTCGGATGCCAGCGCCATGCGCACCACCTTGCGCGATGAGCGACTGCGCTACCGCAATACCGAGCTCGGCGAGCGCTCGATCAGCATGGACTTCATGAACGCCGAAGACCGTGACGAGGCGCGACAGTTGATCGCCCCCGAATATCCCGAATTCGAGTACAGCAACGTCGAGCGGACGCGCGGTGCCGGTCTGGAGATGACCCTGACCGATGCCTCCATCGACGAAATTCAGGACTATGCGGTCAACCAGAACCTGACTACATTGCGCAACCGGGTCAACGAACTGGGCGTTTCCGAGCCTCTGGTGCAGCGCCAGGGGCCGAATCGCATCGTCGTCGAGCTGCCGGGAGTCCAGGATACCGCCGCCGCCAAACGCATCATCGGCGCCACGGCCAATCTGGAGTTCCGCCTCGAGGCGCGGCCCGATACGCCCGATTCCGAAACCGAGGCCTTCCCGTTCCGCAATAACGAGGCACGCACCGCGACCCTGATGCAGGACGTGATCATTACCGGTGACCGGGTCTCGAACGCCAACCGCAGCTTCGATGAGAATGGCCGCCCTCAGGTCAATATCGACCTCGACGGTACCGGCGGCACCCTGATGAACCGCGCGACCCGTACCAACATCGGGCGCAACATGGCGGTACTGTTCATCGAGCACAACTCCCGCGAGCGCACGGTGATGGAGAACGGCGAGGAAACCACCGTTCGCACTCAAAGCACCGACCGCGGCATCATCAGCCTGGCCACCATCCAGAGCGCGCTGGGCAACAGCTTCCGCATCACCGGCCTGGAGTCGCCCACCGAAGCGGCCGACCTGGCGTTGCTGCTGCGCTCCGGCTCGCTGGCCGCGCCGATGTACTTCGCCCAAGAGCGCACCATCGGCCCGAGCCTCGGCGCCAAGAACATCGAGCGCGGCATCCTGTCCGTTCAGGTCGGCCTGCTGCTGGTCGTGCTGTTCATGCTGGTGCGTTACCGGGTGTTCGGGGTGTTCGCCAATATCGCCCTGGCGCTCAACCTGACCCTGCTCGTCGCCGCCATGTCACTGCTCGGCGCCACCCTGACCCTGCCGGGCATCGCCGGTATCGTGCTGACGCTCGGCATGGCGGTGGACGCCAACGTCTTGATCTTCGAGCGTATCCGCGAGGAACTGCGTAACGGACTCTCGGTGCAGCAAGCCATTCACGCCGGTTACGAGCGCGCCTTCTCGTCGATCGTCGACGCCAACATCACCACCCTGCTGGTGGCGTTGATCCTGTTCTCGATCGGCACCGGGCCGGTCAAGGGCTTCGCCGTGACGCTGTCACTGGGCATTCTGACCTCGCTGTTCACCGCACTGCTGGTGACCCGCGCCATGGTCAATCTGTGCTACGGCGGCAAACCGCTCAAGAAGCTCTGGATATAAGAGGTGGTCATGCAATCCCTCATCAATCGACAGTTCGACTTCATGGGCAAGCGTCGCTATGCCTTCATCGTATCGGCGGCGATGCTGCTGGTATCGGTGGTCGCCATGCTGCTCCAGGGACTCAACCTGGGGCTCGACTTCACCGGCGGCACCCTGGTCGAGGTGCGCTACGCCACGGCGCCGGCGCTGAACGCCGTGCGTGAAACCCTGGAAGCCGCCGGCTTCCAGGACGTTGCCGTGCAGACCTTCGGCGCCTCCACCGAGGTACTGATTCGCCTGCAGCAGGCCTTCGATGCCGGCGTCGGCGACCAGGTCGTCGAGCTGCTTCGCCAGGGCGGCAGCAATGTGGACCTGGTGCGCGCCGAGTTCGTCGGCGCCCAGGTCGGCGACCAGCTGCGCGACCAGAGCGGCATGGGCATGCTGGTGGCGCTGGGCATCGTCATGCTCTACGTGGCCTTCCGCTTCCAGTACAAGTTCGCCATCGGCGCCCTGCTGGCTCTGGTGCACGATGTCATCATCGTGGTCGGCGCCTTTGCGCTGTTCGGCTTCGAGTTCGACCTGACGGTACTGGCCGCGATATTGGCGGTGATCGGTTACTCGCTCAACGACACCATCGTGGTCTACGACCGCATCCGCGAAAATATCCGCAAGTCGCGTATCGACGACATGCCGGCGATCTTCAACGAGTCCATCAACCAGACCCTGTCGCGCACCCTCGCGACATCCGGCACCACCCTGCTGGTGCTGCTGGCCCTGGTGTTCCTGGGCGGCGACATGATCCACTTCTTCGCCGTGGCGCTGCTCATCGGCATCACGGTCGGGACTTTCTCGTCCATCTATGTCTCCGCCGCCCTGCTGCTGCCGCTCAAGCTGCAGCGCGTGGACCTGATGCCGGCGCAGAAGGAGGACGCAGAAGCCGAGGAAGAGCTGCCCTGATCGATCGCACACCGGCAACCTGACGAAAAAGAGCCACCCGGCAGCATGCCGGGTGGCTCTTTTTTCATCTCGATATATCGACGGCGTCGCCGAGGCGCCACCGTTCCTCCCTAGGCGACACCCTGAGCGTCGGCATCAGGACGAAACACTTCCCGGGCATGATGGTACAGCACACCGGCATAACCGTTGCGCTGCATCACCTTGAGGATCTTGGCGGGGTTCTCGTCGTCGAGGGCGCGACGCAGCTTGTCACGCTGCTCGTCATCGAGGGCCTCGTGCCAATGGTACGGCTCGCCATTCGCGCTGGCCGCCTCGGCACGACGCATCAAGTCCATCTCGACGCGTCCACCATAGCGGTACAGGAGGTCATAGCCTTCCTGGAGGTGCAAAGCAGGCACATCACAGGGCTTTTCCAGGCTTTCCAGCACGTTGTAGTAGTAATAGCTGAGCGGTTGCATCGTCACTCCTCTCGCGGGTGGTGTTCATGGTCCGGCAGGGCCGGCGGCATGAAACCGATGACCGGAACGGCCACCGGATACCTTCAACGTACACCGACTCATCGATCTCGAACAGTCTCGAGAACGTTACGAGATGTTGTCACGACGCCCAAGTCCGACAGGGGCCGATCAGAAGTGAGGCTTGAGCTGTTTCACCAGCGTCTTGTACAGGCGCGGGCCGGCGGCCATCAGCGGTTGACTGACCGACACCGACGGTTGTCCATCCGGCGTCCCCATCAAGGCGCCGGCCTCCTTGAGCAGCAGCGAGCCAACCTGCAGGTCCTGTTCATCGAGCCCGAGAACGAAGGCTGCATCGGCACGCCCCGACGCCAGCTCGGCCATGTCCAGCAGGCCGCTGCCGGATGCCCGCATCAGCTCGACGCGGGGGGCCAGCTGCTGTGTCAGGGTCAGGTGGGCGGGCAGCAGCCGGGAGCGCAGTTCGCTCTCGGGCAGCCCCATGGCAATGCGTGCGCCGTCGATCGTGTAATGCTTGGAGACACGAATACGCTTGCCATTGAGCTGGGCACCACGCCCACGGCTCATCAGGTATTCGTCATCGCTGAACGGGCAGATCACCACCGCATGCTCCGGACGACCCTTGACCAGGCATACCAGCGACAGTGCGAAGCCGGGGGCGGCGACGGAGAGATTGGAGTATCCATGAACGGGTTCGATGCGCCACAGCACATCGCGGCCTTCGCCCTCGCCTTCGCGATGCGGCGTATAGCGGCCAACGACACCATGTTGCGGATAGCCGCGCGACAACTGACGCAGGATCAGTGTTTCGGCATTGCGGGCAGTATCCTCGAGCAACTTGTCGAGATTGTGTTCTTCATGAGCATTTTCGATGCGC
Source organism: Halomonas sp. I1 (assembly GCF_032334135.1). NCBI lineage: Bacteria > Pseudomonadati > Pseudomonadota > Gammaproteobacteria > Oceanospirillales > Halomonadaceae > Halomonas > Halomonas sp. I1. The sequence goes on along the minus strand of NZ_JAVXUS010000011.1, from coordinate 54,676 downwards.
TCGCGAATGCGCAGAAATTGCTCGCCGGCACTGCGCGAGGCACGCAGTGCGAATTGGACCATCGGATGCATGATCGGGCCTTGGGGAGTCTCGGTGATGTTAAAGAACGGGTCGGCGCGCATCCTAGCAGAAGCACGGGTCCTGCGCCATGCACTCGAAACCCAAAGCATACGAGAGGCGAGAGGCGAGATACGAACCCCGAAAACCGCCTCCAGAGCGGCAACTCCCTGCTCGTGGCTCGTGGCTCGTGGCTCGTGACTCGAAGCTCGAAGCTCGAAGCTCGAAGCCAGCATGCTAGACTGCGCCTTCCCCGACCTTCAACAGCCTTCAACCGGAAGTTCCCCATGCTCGAGCGCATACGCATCGTCTTGATCGGCACCAGCCACCCCGGCAACATCGGCGGCACCGCCCGTGCCATGCACAACATGGGACTCGAGGACCTGGCCCTGGTCGCGCCACGCTGCGAACCGCTCACCGCGGATACCGTCTCCAGAGCCTCCGGCGCCGACACCCTGGTCCATGGCGCTCGCACGGTCGATAACCTGGAAGACGCGGTCGGCGACTGCACTCTGGTGGTAGGCGCCAGTGCTCGCTCGCGCACCCTCCCCTGGCCGATGGTCACCCCGCGCGAACTGGGCGAGCGCCTGCCGACCGAGCTGGCAACGCCCCAAGGCCGGGTCGCCCTGGTCTTCGGGCGCGAGGACAGCGGCCTGACCAATACCGAGATGCAGCGTTGCCATGCCCATGTGCACATCCCTACCAACCCGGACTTCAGCTCTCTGAACCTGGCCGCCGCTGTCCAGGTGCTGGCCTACGAGTGCCGACTGGCCTGCCAGGCCGAGGCACCTGACACCACCGAGACCGACCCGGCACCGCTGGCGACACACGAAGAGCTCGAGCATTATTTCGCGCACCTGGAACGCACACTGGTCACCATCGGTTTTCACGATCCGGCCATGCCCCGCCAATTGATGGCACGGCTGCGCCGCTTCACCCTGCGAGCCCGCCCGGAGCGCATGGAGCTCAACATCCTGCGTGGCATCCTCTCCGCCACGGAGCGCCAGGCCGAACATCATAAAGACGAGTGAAGCTTCGCTTGAACCCCGCTCGAGCGACCCCCACTATGAAAGACAACGACTCGCCCTCACCCAAGGATCGCCGCATGTTTCAACGTCTGCGCGAGGACATCAACAGCGTTTTCGACCGTGACCCGGCGGCACGCAACTTCCTGGAAGTCCTGACCAACTACCCGGGCCTGCACGCGCTGTTGCTCCACCGCCTGAGTCACTGGCTCTGGCACCGCAATCTCAAATGGCTGGCCCGGACCCTCTCGACCCTGGGACGCTGGCTGACCGGCATCGAAATCCACCCCGGCGCGAGCATTGGCCGACGCTTCTTCATCGATCACGGCATGGGGGTGGTGATCGGTGAAACCGCCCAGGTCGGCGACGATGTCACGCTCTATCAAGGCGTGACGCTCGGCGGCACCAGCTGGAATCATGGCAAGCGCCACCCGACCCTGGGTGACGGCGTGATCGTGGGCGCCGGCGCCAAGATCCTCGGCCCCTTCACCGTAGGTGCCGGCGCCAAGGTCGGCTCCAACGCCGTGATCACCAAGGAGGTGCCGGCCGGCGCCACCGTGGTGGGCATTCCCGGCAAGGTGGTGCAACGCAGCGACCCCGACAAGGAAGAAGCGCTTCAGGTCGACCCCGAGCGCCGTGAGGCCATGTGCCGCAAGTTCGGCTTCGATGCCTACGGTGTCAGCCAGGACATGCCCGACCCGGTGGCACGTTCCATGCAGGCGATGCTCGACCACATGCATGTCGTGGACGAGCGCATCGAGCGAATGTGCTCCACTCTGCGGCAGATCGATGCCAGCTTCCGCGACGGCCAGCTGCCGGAACTGCGCGACGAGGATTTTGCCGACATCCTCGATGACGTCGACAGCTGCTGCCCTCCGCCCGAGGAAAAGCGCACGCCCGCCGAAGGCGAGACATCCGACAAGCCACGCCACAAGCGCGCAGAGGACACGGTGAGCGACCGCCACGGTAATGGTTGACCGCTGCACTGGGTCTTTATCATAATGCCCCATCAATACGGCGCCGCCATCGGCGCCGTGACGCTCAACGACCACCGACGACCGCACCGGTGCCGAGGTGAATGCCCCATGCGCCTGACCACCAAGGGACGCTACGCCGTCACCGCCATGCTCGATCTGGCGATGCATGCCGACAATGGGCCGATCTGCCTCGCCGATATTGCCAAGCGCCAGGAAATATCGCTTTCCTATCTTGAGCAGTTGTTTGCCCGACTGCGGCGTAACGGCCTGGTGGACAGCGTGCGAGGCCCCGGTGGCGGGTACCTGCTGACCCTTTCACCGGAAGCCATCTCGGTAGCGCAGGTGATCGACGCCGTGGACGAGTCGGTGGATGCCACCCGCTGCGGTGGCCTGTCGGATTGCCAGCAGGGCGAGACCTGTCTCACCCACCACTTGTGGAACGAGTTGTCCGAACAGATCCACGGCTTTCTCGACGGCGTTACCCTGGGCCAGCTGGCCCGTCGCGACGAATTCCGGACCATCGCCACGCGGCAGCGCCGTGTGGCCGACAATCAGATCCCGGCCTCATCGCCCTGAGCCGACGGCACGACCGTCTCCGATTCGCTTTCACCGACCCGAGCCCATGAGCGCACCCATTTATCTCGATTACGCCGCCACCACTCCGGTCGACCCCAGGGTCGCCGAGGTCATGAGCCGCCACCTGACGCTCGATGGCGTCTTCGCCAATCCGGCCTCGCGCAGCCACATGCCCGGCTGGCAGGCCGAGCAGGCCGTGGAAAGCGCACGCCGGCAGGTCGCCGACCTGATCGGTGCCGATCCTCGCGAGATCGTGTGGACCAGCGGCGCCACCGAGGCCGACAATCTGGCACTGACCGGCATCATGCGCGCCAACCGGGAAAAGGGACGCCACCTGGTGACCTCGACCATCGAGCACAAGGCGGTCATCGACACGGCCCGGGCCCTGGAAACGGAAGGCATCGAGGTCACCTGGCTGACGCCCGGAGAGGACGGCTGCATCGCCCCCTCTGCGCTGCGGGACGCCCTGCGCGACGATACCGTCCTGGTCTCGTTGATGGCGGTGAACAACGAACTGGGGTCGGTCAACGATCTGGCAGCACTGGCCCAGGTAGCGCATGCCGGCGGCGCCCTCTTCCACACCGACGCCGCCCAGGCGGTGGGGCGCCTGCCGCTGGATGTGGCACAGAGCGACATCGACCTGATGTCGCTCTCCGGCCACAAGGCCTATGGCCCCAAGGGCATCGGGGCGCTCTACGTGAAGCGCGCCCCGGATATCCGCGTGGAGGCACTGATTCACGGTGGCGGACATGAACGTGGCATGCGTTCGGGCACGCTGCCGACCCACCAGATCGCCGGCATGGGGGAAGCCTTCGCCATTGCCGGACGCGAAGGCGAGACCGACCAGGCCCGCATCCAGGCCCTGCGCTATCGCCTTCTCGCCGGAATCGACGACCTCGACGGCATCCGGCTCAACGGCGCCGGCGAGGCTGTCGTGCCCAACATTCTCAATCTGGCCTTCACCGGGGTCGATGGTGAGTCGCTGCTGATGGCACTGCGTGACATCGCCGTGTCCACCGGTTCGGCCTGCAACTCCGCCAGCGTCGAGCCGTCCTATGTATTGAAGGAAATCGGCGTTCCCCGGCAGTTGGCGCTGGCCTCGTTGCGTTTCAGCCTCGGCCGCTTCACCACCGAAGACGATATCGACCGTACCATCGCCACTCTGCGGCATGCCCTGACCGGGCTGCGCCGCTAATCTCATCGAGCAGGAGGCCACCATGGCGAACCTTTCCATCACTACCGCCGCCGCCGAACAGATCCACCGGGTGCTCGACGAGCGTGGACACGGCCTGGGCCTGCGGGTCACCGTCAAGCCCAGTGGCTGCTCGGGCTACAGCTATGTACTCGACTTCGCCGACGAGGCATCGAATGATGACGTGGCCTTCGAGGAACACGGCGTCAAGGTCTTCGTCGCCCCGGACGCCCTGGAAATGCTCGATGGCAGCGAAGTCGACTATGTCTCGGAAGGGCTCAATCGCTTCTTCCGATTCAACAACCCCAACGTCAAGGATGAGTGCGGCTGCGGCGAAAGCTTCAGCGTCTGAGCGCACCATGTGAGGCGAATTGTCCATCACCACCTCGGGGCGGTATACTCTGCGCCCATTCGGCTTCGGCGCGTGGCGCCGAAGCGCACGAATCTCAAGCCCAGCGCCGCCCTGGACCCCCGGGGCGGCGCTGGGCTGTCACTGCCTGATACCCAGACTGGAGAACACGCCACATGGCCACTGAACGCACCCTGTCCATCATCAAGCCCGACGCCGTCGCCAAGAATGTCATCGGCGAGATCGAAAGCCGCTTCGAGAAGGCCGGCCTGCAGATCGTCGCCGCCAAGATGCTGCAGCTCTCCCAGGCGCAGGCCGAGGGTTTCTATGCCGAGCACAAGGAGCGTCCCTTCTTCGGTGACCTGGTCGGCTTCATGACATCCGGTCCGGTCGTGGTTCAGGTGCTCGAAGGCGAGAACGCCATCGCCGCCAATCGCGACCTGATGGGGGCCACCAACCCCAAGGAAGCCGAGGCCGGCACCATTCGCGCCGACTATGCTCAGTCCATCGACGCCAACGCCGTCCATGGCTCCGACTCGCCGGAGTCCGCGGCACGCGAAATCGCCTACTTCTTTGAAGACGGCGAGATCTGCGCCCGCTGAGGGATGGTTGATTTATTGTTGCGCCCCGGCGGTGCCCCACCCGGCACCGCCTGCGACATGAATCAGCAGTTCCCTTGTGGAATGGCAGGTATTCTGCCGAGCGGGGGCGAAACGCCCCCGCACCTTGCCCCAACGACCCGCTGACTGCCCATGACCGCTGATACCGTCCCACAACGCCTCAACCTGCTCGGCATGACGCGCGAGGAAATGGAAGCCTTCTTCCTTTCCATCGGCGAGAAGAAGTTTCGCGCCGCCCAGGTGATGAAATGGATTCACCAGGAGGGCTGCAGCGACTTCGCGTCCATGACCAACCTGTCCAAGGCCCTGCGTACGCACCTTGCCGAGGTCGCCGAAATACGCGGACCGGGCGTGGTCTACGAGGGCACCTCCAACGATGGAACCCGCAAGTGGGTCCTGGAAGTGGAAGACGGCAGCTACGTCGAAACGGTACTGATTCCGGCCGACAATGGTAAGCGCCGCACACTCTGCGTCTCGTCCCAGGTCGGCTGTTCGCTGGATTGCAGTTTCTGCTCCACGGGCAAGCAGGGCTTCCAGCGCAACCTCACCGCCGCCGAGATCATCGGTCAGGTGTGGGTTGCCAGCAACAGCTTCGGGCCGCGCCACGATACGGCCAACCGACCTGTCACCAATGTGGTGATGATGGGTATGGGCGAGCCGCTGCTGAATTATGACAACGTCGTGCCGGCGATGAAGCTGATGCTCGACGACAACGGTTACAGCCTCTCCAAGCGCCGCGTCACCCTGTCCACCTCCGGGGTGGTCCCGATGCTCGACCGCCTGGGCGACGAGCTCGACGTGAGCCTGGCCATTTCGCTGCATGCCGCCAACGACGAGCTGCGCAGCGAACTGGTGCCGCTCAATCGCAAGTACAACATTCGTACCCTGCTCGACGCCTGCCAGCGTTACCTGGCCAAGTGCGATGACACCCGAATGGTCACCATCGAGTATACCCTGATCAAGGATGTCAACGATCAGCAGGAACATGCCCGCCAGCTCGCCGAGCTGCTGCAGGAACTGCCCAGCAAGATCAACCTGATCCCCTTCAATCCTTTCCCGCACTCAGGGTACGAGACACCGTCACGCAACCAGGTGAAGCGTTTCCAGCAATGGCTCGCCGACCTCGGTTACACCGCCCCGATCCGCTCCACCCGTGGTGACGACATCGACGCGGCTTGCGGCCAACTGGTGGGGCGCGTCAAGGACCGTACGCGTCGTCACGAGCGCTACATCCAGTCGATCCAGCTCGACGCCGATTGAGCCGGGTCATGTCTTGACTTCATTCGGGCACGACGCTTTGATGGTCAAGCTTTTTTCACCATCGGTCAGGCGTCGTGCCGCCCGCCGCCACGACGCCCCAACGAGGATGCCATGACGGGTCGCCCGAGCCTCGACGGCTACCGACAGTACCGCATCGCGGTCCTTTTGATCGGTGCTCTCTGGCTAAGTGGTTGTGCCATGCGCGCCGACCAGCCCCCGCGAGATGCTGACCCTGCCGAGGCCTATACGCGTCTCGGCGAGGCCTATCTGGCCCGTGACGACCTGCCTCGCGCTTCCCAGGCACTAGGTCGTGCGCTGGAACTGGCACCCGATGATGCCGAAGCGCGACAGGCGATGGCCATCGTGCATCAGCGCCGGGGCGACGATGACCTGGCCGAAGAGAATTTTCGTGCGGCGCTGCGTGACGCCCCCGATCTTGCCCGGGCACGCAACAACTACGCCGCCTTCCTGTATGATCGGGGACGTATTCGAGAGGCGTGCCATCAGCTACAACGTGCGAGCGAGGACACTCATTACGCCAACCGGGCTCAGTTGCTCGTCAATCTGGGACGTTGCCAACGCGCAATCGGCGACGAAGCGGCAGCGCGAGCCAGCTTCGAGCACGCCTTGCGCCTTGATCCCGGGCGGCCCGACAGCCATCTGCGCCTCGCCGAGCTCGATGTCGCACAAGGACGGTTTGCAAGCGCCGAGCGGCACCTGGAACGCTACCGGCGTCAAGCGGGCCCCGATGCGGCATCGGCTCGTCTGGCCGACGCTATCGCTCGCGCCCATGGCGGTCATGATCGGCCGACAACCTCGCGAGGCACGCCCTGAGCCCTGTTTTCCAATGAAGGATGCCACGCCATGAGCGACACACCCCTCCAGGACCCCGACGCCGTCACGCCCCAGGCCTCGCCTGGCGAGCTGTTGCGTCGGGAGCGGGATGCCCTGGAACTATCGCGCGAGGAGGTCGCCGCGGCCCTCAACCTGCGCCCGGCCGTGATCGATGGCCTGGAGAGTGACAGTTACGAGGAGATCCCGATCGCCACCTACCGGCGCGGCTACCTGCGTAGCTACGCCAACCTGCTCGGCCTCGACGAGGATCGGGTCCTGTCGGCCTACAAGGCCCACTTCGGGAAGGACGACCTGGAGCAGAAAGTCACTCCCGTGCACATCGTCAACAAGCCCCCCTCGCGAATCGGGGCCTGGCTGTTTCGCCTCGCCACCCTGGTGGTCATCGCCGGCCTGATCGGCCTGACGCTGATGTGGTGGCAGAGTCGCGGCGGCAGCCAGCCGCCATCGCCCAGCGACAGCGCGCCAGTCGCCGTCGACGGCCTCGACGGCAGCACCGCTGTCGCCGAGAGCGGTACCGGTGATACGCCGTCTCCGGCCCCCGAGAACGGTGCCGAGGCGCCGGCCGAAACCGTGGGCGATGCTTCACAGGCGGCGGTACCGACGGACGACCAGCCAAACCTGCTGGGCGCCACCGACGAGTCGCCGGTCGCCGAAGCACCGACCGAAACGTCGACGCCCGAGGCATCAACGACAGAGGCAACAGATGCGTCGTCGGCAGACGACAGCAGCTCAACCGACGAGGCCGCCACCGACGACGATGCCGCCACCGACGCCGAAGGCACAGACGTTGCCGCGTCCGATCAGGCGACGCAGGCCGATCCTCGGGTGCTGAACCTGACCTTCAACGAACAGTCCTGGACCGAGATCTTCGACGCCAACAACCAGCGTGTCTTCGTCGGTCTGCAGGAGCCGGGCACCACGGCTCGTGTCGAGGGTGATCCACCCTTTCGGCTGACCGTGGGCAATGCGACCGGCGTCGAGCTCAGCTGGGGAGACGAGACCGTCGACCTGAGCGAACGCGCCGGCGCCAACAATGTCGCTCGATTCACCCTGGGAGAGTGAGTCTCATGCACGCACCATCGCCCATCCAACGACGCCAATCTCGCCGCATCCATGTCGGTGACGTACCGGTCGGAGGCGGCGCCCCCATCTCCGTGCAGAGCATGACCAATACCGACACGCTCGACGTCGACGCCACCGTGGCGCAGATCCAGCAGCTGGAGAACGCCGGCGCCGACATCGTGCGCGTCTCGGTACCGACCATGGACGCCGCCGAAGCCTTCGGGCGCATCAAGCGTGCCGTGAACGTCCCTCTGGTCGCCGACATCCACTTCGACTACCGCATCGCCCTGCGCGTCGCCGAACTCGGTGTCGACTGCCTGCGCATCAACCCGGGCAACATCGGTCGCGAAGACCGTGTCGCCGCGGTGGTCAGTGCCGCCCGCGACAACGGCATCCCGATTCGCATCGGGGTCAATGCCGGTTCCCTCGAGAAGGACCTGCAGAAGAAATACGGCGAGCCGACCCCGGCGGCACTGGTCGAATCCGCCATGCGCCACATTGATCACCTCGATCGCCTCGACTTTCCCGATTTCAAGGTCAGCGTCAAGGCGTCCGATGTGTTCATGGCAGTGGCCGCCTACCGGGAGCTTGCCTCGCGCATCGAGCAGCCCCTGCACCTCGGCATCACCGAAGCCGGCGGCCTGCGTTCAGGCACCGTCAAGTCCTCCATCGGGCTGGGCATGTTGCTGATGGACGGCATCGGCGACACCATACGTGTCTCGCTTGCTGCCGACCCGGTCGAGGAGGTCAAGGTCGGCTTCGACATGCTCAAGAGTCTGAGCCTGCGGGCCAAGGGCATCAACTTCGTCGCCTGCCCGAGCTGCTCGCGACAGAACTTCGATGTCATCGGCACCATGAACGCCCTCGAAGAGCGCCTGGAAGACGTGCTCACGCCGCTTGATGTCTCGGTCATCGGCTGCGTGGTCAACGGCCCGGGCGAGGCCAAGGAGAGCGACATCGGTCTGACCGGCGGCAGCCCCGCCAACCTCGTCTACATCGACGGAAAGCCGGCCAGCAAATTGCGCAACGACCACCTGGTCGACGATCTCGAACGCTTGATTCGTGACAAGGTCCGCGAGAAGCAGCAGGCGGAACAGGACGTGATCGCCCGGGACGCCTGATCCCGGCACGTGAAGGAGCCATCATTGAGCAAGAACATCCAGGCCATTCGAGGCATGAACGACCTGCTGCCGGCGCAAGCGCCCCTGTGGCAGTACTTCGAACAACAGGTCCGCGCGCTGATGGGACGTTACGGGTATGACGAGATCCGTACGCCCGTCCTCGAGCAGACCTCACTCTTCAAGCGCTCCATCGGCGAAGTCACCGACATCGTCGAAAAGGAGATGTATACCTTCGAGGATCGCAACGGCGACAGCCTGACCCTGCGCCCCGAGGGCACGGCAAGCTGCGTGCGTGCCGCCATGGAGAACGGTCTGCTGCACAACCAGACCCAGCGTCTCTGGTATCAGGGGCCGATGTTCCGTCATGAGCGTCCCCAGAAGGGCCGCTATCGCCAGTTTCATCAGATCGGCGTGGAGACCTTCGGCCTCGAGGGGCCGGACATCGATGCCGAGGTAATCCTGCTGTCGGCCCGCCTGTGGAAACAGCTCGGCCTGTTCGAGCACGTCACCCTGGAGCTCAACTCCCTGGGGTCGCCGGAGGCCCGCGCCGCTTACCGCGACAAGCTGGTGAGCTACTTCGAGGCGCATCTCGATGTGCTTGACGAGGACTCTCGCCGCCGCCTGTCCACCAACCCGCTGCGCATCCTCGATTCCAAGAATCCGGCCATGGCGGACATGCTGGCCGAGGCCCCGCGCCTGATGGATCACCTGGACGACGAATCCCGGGAGCACTTCGAGCGCCTCACCGCCATTCTCGACGCCGCCGGTATCGAGTACGTCATCAATCCGCGCCTGGTGCGCGGGCTGGACTACTACTCGCGGACCGTCTTCGAGTGGACCACCGACGCGCTGGGCAGCCAGGGCACGGTATGTGCCGGCGGTCGCTACGACGGTCTCGTCGAGCAACTCGGCGGCAAGCCGGTACCGGCGGTCGGCTTTGCCATGGGCATCGAGCGGCTGATCCTGCTGCTCGAGACCCTGGAGCTCGTCCCCGATGCTGTCTTCGACACTCTGGATGTCTACCTCTTGCCGATGGGCGAGGCCGCCGAAGCCGCGGCCCTGGAGCTGGCCGAGCAGTTGCGCGACGCGCTGCCGGCGCTTCGTCTGCAACTCCACTGCGGTGGTGGCGGCTTCAAGAGCCGCATCCGCAAGGCCGACAAGAGTGGCGCACGCCTGGCCCTGCTGCTCGGCGAAGAGGAGCTCGCCGAGAACGTCGTGACGCTCAAGTTCCTGCGCGAGCAGCGCGAGCAGCGCCGCCTCGACCGTGATGAGCTCGCCTCGGCCCTCGCCGACCTCTTGTCGGAAGCCTGACGGACCGCATATCGAATAAGGAGGCCGCCCGTGGCGGAACTGAGAACCGAAGAAGAACAGCTGGAAGCCATCAAACGCTGGTGGAAGGAAAACGGCATTTCCCTGCTGGCCGGCGCGGCAATCGCCGCCGCCGGTGTCTTCGGCTGGAAGGCCTGGCAGGATTATCAGGCCGGCCAGGCCGAGGCCGCCTCCCAACGTTACCAGCAACTGCTGACCCTTAGCAGTCAGGATCAACTGGATGACGCGGCCCGCGGCCGAGCGGAGGAACTGGTCGCCACCCTCACCGAAGAGCACGGCGACAGCCTCTACGCCGACATGGCGCTGCTACTGTCGGCGCGCCTGTCAGTGGAAGGTGGCGATCAGGCGGCGGCACGCGAAGCCTTGGAAGGCCTGGTCGCCGACAGTGAACACGCCTACCTCACCGGCCTGGCACGGCTCCGGCTGGCGCGTCTTCAGGTTGCTGCCGACGAGGCCGACGCGGCCCTGGAGACCCTCGACGGCGCGATCCCCGCCACCTTGTCCGCCCAGCAGGCGGACATCCGCGGTGATGCCCATTTCGCCCTGGGCAGGACCGACCAGGCCCGCGATGCCTGGCGCGAAGCCCTGCGGCTCGCCGAAGACGGCGAGCGTCCGCTCTACGGCGTACAACTCAAGCTCGACAACCTGGGCGTTCAGGAGACCACGTCATGAAACCGACTCTGGCGATCGCCGCAACCGCGGCTCTGGGGCTGCTGGCAGGCTGCGCCGGCCAGGTGGATTCACAGCATCCACCCCGCGAACTGCAGGACATCTCTCACAGCACGTCCGTGAACACCCTATGGGACGAGCAGATCGGCGACGGCCCGGGCATGGGCGGCTACTCCCTCTCACCCGCTCGGGACGGCGATACGCTGTTCGCTGCCGATCAGCACGGCCTGGTGATGGCACTGGACGCCAACACCGGCGAGGTTCGCTGGGAACAGACACTCGACGATGGGGCGTCCAGTGCCCTGACCGCCGACGCCGGCACTGTCTATCTCGGCACTCGCAATGGCGAGGTCGTGGCCCTGGATCAGTCCAGTGGCGAAGAAATCTGGCGGTCGCGTGTCAGCAGTGAAGTGCTCTCCGCCCCCCAGATCAACAATCAACTGGTCGTCGTGCAGACCATCGACGGGAATGTCACCGCCCTGGAACGCGACAGCGGCGCGGAACGCTGGGTCTATACGACCTCACGCCCCTCCTTGACCCTGCGCGCCACCGGTACGCCGCGGATCATCGACGCTGTCACCTTCGCCGGCCTGGCCAATGGCCAACTGGTCACCATCGAGAACGGCAGTGGCCGTGCCCTCTGGGAACGTCGCATCGCCACGCCCGAAGGGCGCAGCGACATCGAGCGCCTGGTCGACCTGGCCGGCCAACCGGTGCTGACCCCCGATGGCCGTCTCTATGTCACCAGCTACAATGGCCGCCTGGTCGCCCTGCAGGCCACCAGTGGTCAGGTGCTGTGGTCCCGGGATGTGTCCAGCTATCAGACACCGGTACTGGTCGGCGAGACCCTCTACGTCGTCGATGCCGACAGCCACCTGGTCGCCCTGTCGGCCCGCAACGGCGACGAACAGTGGCGCCTCGACGATCTCGAGAGCCGCCAACTGACCGCCCCCGCCTTCGCCGATGGCCGCCTGGTGGTAGGCGATTTCGAGGGCTACCTGCACTTCATCGATGCCGAAAACGGTACCCTGGTCGGTCGCACCGAGATCGATGACTCCGGTGTCAGCGTACGCCCGCTCACCGATGGCAAGCGCGTCTATGCAATGGCCGACGACGGTAGCCTGGAGGCTCTGGAACTCAACCCATGAATCCCGTGATCGCCCTGGTCGGGCGCCCCAATGTGGGCAAATCGACCCTGTTCAACCGCCTGACACGCTCGCGCGATGCATTGGTCGCCGACTTCCCCGGGCTGACCCGGGATCGCAAGTACGGCAATGGCCTGCTCGGCGGCAAGTCGTATACGGTCATCGACACCGGCGGTATCAGCGGTGACGAGGAAGGCATCGATGCGGCCATGGCCGAACAGTCCCTGCAGGCCATCGACGAGGCCGATATCGTGCTGTTCATGGTCGATGGCCGCAGCGGCCTCAACGTGGCCGACGAAGCCATCGCCAATCATCTGCGCGTCAACCAGAAGAAGACCTGGCTGGTCGTCAACAAGACCGATGGCCTCGAGGAACACTCGGCCATGGCCGACTTCTGGCAGCTCGGCATCGGCGAGCCACGCCCCATCGCCGCGTCCCATGGCCGCAATGTCACTGCCCTGATCGAGGAGGTCCTCTCGCCCTTCCCCGAACGAGATGCCGACCTCCCTGCCGATACCGGCACCGCCGGCATTCGCATCGGGGTGATCGGTCGCCCCAATGTCGGCAAGTCGACGCTGGTCAACCGGCTGCTCGGTGAAGAGCGCGTGGTGGTCTTCGACGAGGCCGGCACGACCCGCGATGCCATCGAAATTCCCTTCGAGCGTCGCGGCAGTCCCTATGTGCTGGTCGACACGGCCGGCGTGCGACGCCGCAAGAATGTCCGCGAGGTGTCCGAGAAGTTCTCGATCATCAAGACCCTGGAGGCCATCAAGGAGTGCCATGTCGCCATCATGGTACTGGATGCCCGCAGCGGCCTGGTCGAACAGGACCTGCACCTGCTCGACTACGTGCTGACCAGCGGGCGAGCCCTGGTGCTGGCGGTCAACAAGTGGGATGGCCTGGAGAGCGAGGCCAAGGAACGCATGCGCGCCGAGATCAAGCGCCGCCTGGGCTTTGCCGACTATGCCGAACTGCACTTCATCTCGGCGCTGCACGGCACCGCAGTGGGCGATCTCTATCCCTCGGTCGAGCGAGCCTTCGAGTCGGCCAACAGCCACTGGTCGACCAATCGCCTGACCAACATCCTTCAGGATGCGGTGGAGCAGCACCAGCCGCCAATGATTCATGGCCGACGCATCAAGCTGCGCATGGCCCACCAGGGCGGTACCAACCCGCCGATCATCGTGGTTCACGGCAACCAGACGTCCTCGCTGCCCGAAGCCTACAAGCGCTACCTGACCAACACCTTCCGCAAGGTGCTCAAGGTGCGCGGCACGCCGATGCGCTTCGAGTTCCGTTCCGGCAAGAACCCCTACGACAACATGGCCGGCGCCAACGATCGCGAGAAGGCCAAGAAGCGCGAGCTCGACCGCACCCGGTCGGCGCGGCGCGGTCGGCGCTGACCCCCTCCGCCTCACGCCCGATATCTTCTCTTTTTCCTTTCTCACGCAGAAAAAACCTTGCCCCGCACGCCGACCATTGCCCCTGGTGAAGGGTCGGCGTCGTCATTCGTTTTGCATGGGCCCGGCATGACTTGACGATTTTTCTGCTGTAGACGCCTTTCGAGGCCCACCCTCCGACGCGCCCCGATAATTCGCCCTGAAGCGTGATTTCACCGAGCATTTCCCCCTGATAGCGCCACCCCATCACCACTTGTAGACTGCTTTCGTCACCGGTCGGCCATGGTGGGCCAACCTCCTCCAGACACTGCTTTACCAACAAGAATGCGGAGGCATCTACATGGAAAAACTCGCGAAACAGCTGGGATTGCGCACCGATCCCACCATCTTCTTCGTCTCGGCGGGCCTGATGCTGCTGTTCCTGCTGGCCCTGGTCATCGCACCGGACATCATTGGCGATATCTTCGCCGACGGCCGTGAGTGGGTCGTCACCAACCTCGGCTGGTTCTTCATCTTCGGCGTGAGCATCTGGCTGTTGTTCCTGCTGTGGGTAGCGCTGAGCCGTTACGGCAACATCCGCCTCGGTGGCGATGATGATCGCCCCGCCTATGGCAATATTTCATGGTTCACCATGCTGTTTGCCGGCGGCATCGGCACCGTGCTGATGTTCTGGGGGGTGGCCGAACCCATCTTCCATTTCTCCACGCCGCCCCATGGCGATATCGAGCCCCATTCGGTGGAAGCCGCCCGGGAAGCCATGGGCTTCTCCCTCTACCATCTGGGCCTGCATACCTGGACGATCTTCACCCTGCCGGGCCTTGCCTTCGCCTACTTCGTCTATCGCTATGATCTGCCCGTCAGGGTCAGTTCGGTCTTCTACCCGTTGATCAAGCAGCGCATCTACGGCCCCATCGGCAAGACCATCGATATCTTCGCGGTACTCGGTACCCTGTTCGGTGTCGCGGTTTCCATCGGTCTCGGCACTTCGCAGATCAACGCGGGGCTGTCGGAGCTGTTCGGTGTCTCGGACGGCGTGACCACCAAGGTCATCATCATCGTCGTGCTCACGGCAGTGGCCGTGGGGTCCATCGTCGGCGGCCTCGACAAGGGGGTGAAGATGCTGTCGAACCTCAACATCGGCATGGCGACGGGCCTGATGGTCTTCGTGCTGCTGACCGGTTCGACGGTCTTCCTGCTGCGCGGCATCATCGAGACACTGGGCATTTATATCTCCAATATCGTGCCGCTGGCCTTCTGGAACGATACCCTGGCGCAATACACCAGCGAGGACGGCCGCTGGGGCTGGCAAGGCAGCTGGACGGTCTTCTACTGGGCCTGGACCGTCACCTGGTCCCCCTTCATCGGCCTGTTCGTGGCGCGCATTTCCAGGGGACGCACCATCCGCGAATTCGTGCTGGGCGTTCTGTTTGCTCCCTCGCTGTTCACCCTGGTGTGGTTCGCCATCTTCGGCTGGTCGGCCATGCAGATCGACGGCATCGGCGAGATCGCCCGGGCCGAGCTCGGTGAACAGGCCGGGGCCATGACCGCCGCCGTCATGGAAAGTGTCCCCCTGGCGATGTTCGCCTTCTTCGAGCACTTCCCCGCGGCGACCCTGATCCAAGGCCTGGCGGTGGTGATCGTGGCAATCTTCTTCGCTACCTCGTCGGATTCCGCCTCGCTGGTGATCGACCTGCTGTGCACCGGCGATACCGATCCGGGCCCGGTCCATCAGCGCGTATTCTGGGGGATATCCGAGGGCGCGGTGGCCGCCATGCTGATCGTGCTGGCGGGCGATGCCGGGCTGGAGGCACTGCAGCAGGTCATCACCGTCATCGGTCTGCCGATCTTCGTGATGACCTTCGCCATGGTCTTCGCCCTGCTCCGGGGCTTCTTCAACGAGGACATGGCGGTCGTCCGCCCCAAGCGGGCACCCTCGCTGGACAACTTCTGACCACCTTCAGACCGTGCCAGCGCAGCAAATCGGCGCCGCCCGCCCGGGCGGCGCCTTGCGTTCCGGTCGTGCGTCACGCGTCGAGGCGCAGGCGACCGACCCACTGACAGGCGAACTGCCAGGCCACGCGGCCACTTCGCCCCCCTCGCAAGGTGGCATAACGAATCGCCTCGGCACGGGCCTCGTCATTCCAGTCCCCCTCATCACCCAACCAGGCGACCCAGTGCACACAGGCATCCAGGTAGGTCGCCTGATCGAAGGGCCTGAACCCCAGCCAGAGCCCGAAACGGTCCGAGAGCGAGATCTTCTCCTCCACGGCGTCACCATGGTGCAGCTCCTCGCCTACCAGACGAGAGTCATCATTGTCGCTCATCGACTCCGGCAGCAGGTGGCGACGATTGGACGTGGCATAGAGCAGGACATTCTCCGGCGGGCCTGTCAGGGCACCGTCGAGCACGCTCTTCAGCGCCTTGTAGGCATCGTCATGCCCCTCGAAGGAAAGGTCGTCGCAATAGACCACGAAACGGTGGGGCTCACCACGCAATCGTTCGACCAGTACCGGCAGGGCCGCCAGGTCATGGCGATCCACCTGCACCAGCCGAAGCCCCTCCTCGGCCAGATCGTTGAGCAGTGCCCGTACCAGCGACGACTTGCCGCCGCCTCGGGCCCCCCACAGCAGGGCGTGGTTGGCGGGATAACCACGCAGGAAGGCTCTCGTATTGTCGACCAGCGCCCGCTTCTGCCGCTCGATCCCCAGTAGATCATCCAGGCGAAGGGCATCCCTGGGCGGCACTGGCGTCAGGTTGCCGCCCAGGGGATGTCGCTGCCAGAGAGCCGCCACATCACGGTGCCAGTCGACCGCTGCCGGCGTCGGCGGCAACCAGGGCTCCACCCGTTCCAGTACGCCGAGCAGACGCCTGGCCAGTTCATCATCCATCACACAATTCTCCCATCCTGCTGTCGTCCAGCTTGCCATCACATCTTCCCGAGCGGGGCCGTCATCGCGACAGGCACCAAGGGAGCATGATGACATATTCTGTATGCATCCCTGCCGCATGCGATACGCTCACGCTTGGTTGACCCACCTGGCAGGCACGGTATCTTGTCACCAAGCACCGCCCCGCCCGGGGCCAATCCACGGAGGAAGCTACCATGCGCTGGATGCACTGCCTCGCTGTGGGAGCGCTCGGCGTTTCCCTGGCAGCCTGCACGACCTCGCCGACCGGACGTTCGCAACTGATGTTGATGTCCGACCAGGAACTCGACCAAATGGGCGCCAAGGCGTTTGCCCAATATCAACAGGAACGAACAACTGTCGGCGGCGCACCGCTGCAACATGTGCAGTGCATCACCGGTGCCGTGGTGCAGGTGCTACCGGCCGAAGCCCGTCAGGAGCAGTGGCAGGTCCGCGTCTTCGAAGACGACGCGGCCAACGCTTTCGCCCTGCCCGGCGGCTACGTCGGCGTGAATACCGGCCTGCTCGACATCGCCACCAACCAGGATCAGGTCGCCTCGGTCATCGGCCACGAAATCGGACACGTGCTGGCCCACCATGCCAACGAACGCGCCTCGACCCAGAGCGCCACCCAGATCGGCATGACGGTTGCTTCGGTAGCCGCCGCCGCGGCCGGCATTCAGGGCCCGACGCATGACGCGGCCATGTCGGCATTGGGCATGGGGGCTCAGTACGGTGTCCAGCTGCCCTTCTCGCGCAGCCACGAGAGCGAGGCCGACGAGATAGGCCTGCAGCTGATGGCCCAGGCCGGCTTCGACCCCCGCGCCAGCATCGAACTGTGGCGCAACATGAGCAAGGCCGGCGGCGGGCAGCCACCGGAGTGGATGTCCACCCACCCGAGCCACGGCAGCCGCATTGCCGACCTGCAGGCCAACATGGACACGGCGTTGGCCAGTTATCAGCAGGCCCGGCAGTCGGGTCGTACACCCGACTGTCAGTAGCCTCCACGACCCAGAGGTGTCACAGCGAGCGACGCAGGCTGTCCAGCACCGGCGCCACATCG
Organism: Halomonas sp. I1; assembly: GCF_032334135.1. NCBI lineage: Bacteria > Pseudomonadati > Pseudomonadota > Gammaproteobacteria > Oceanospirillales > Halomonadaceae > Halomonas > Halomonas sp. I1. The sequence continues at coordinate 37,070 of NZ_JAVXUS010000011.1, read as the reverse complement.
GGACGCATGCCACGCCACAGCAGGAAGGACTCGGCGGCCTGGCCGACCAGCATGCCCAGGCCGTCGACCCCCCTGGCACCGCGTTCGCCGGCCCAGCGCAGGAAGACGGTAGGCTCGCTGCCATACATCATGTCATAGGCGACCCCGCCCTCGGCGAAGAGGTCGTCGGGCAAGGGCGGCAGGTCGCCGGCGAGGCTGGCACTAGTGCCATTGATGACCAGGTCGAAGGGACCGCGCACGGTGTCGAAGCCGCCACCGGCCACTTCGCCGAGATCCGCGAAATCGGCGGCCAGGGCCTCGGCCTTGGCCGCCGTACGATTGGCGACCAGCAGGCTGGATGGCCCCGCCTCGAGCAGTGGCTCAAGCACGCCGCGCACCGCGCCTCCGGCGCCCAGCACCAGGATGCGGGCGCCGGCCAGGACGACCTCCTGCCGACGCAGGTCACCGACCAGCCCCAGACCGTCGGTGGTGTCGCCCCTGGTGTGTCCTTGCGCATCCACGACCAGGGTATTCACCGCCCCGGCCCGGCGCGCTCGTTGGCTGAGCGTGTCGCAGAGTCGATGCGCTTCCTCCTTGAACGGTACCGTGACATTGGCCCCCCGGCCGCCATCGGCGGTGAAGGTCTGCCAGGCACCGGCAAAGTCGTCCAGTGGCGCCTCGATGGCGACGTATTCGAGCGCCTCCCCGGTCTGCTCGGCGAAGGCGGCATGGATCGCCGGTGATTTCGAATGACCGACGGGATGGCCGAAGACACAGTACCGATCACTCATTGGCCTTGCTCCTCTCGGGCCGCCTCACCGAGCCAGTCCCGGGGGCGAAGATAATCACTCAACTCGGCTTCGGGGCTGCCCGCCTCGGGCTGCCAGCCATACTCCCAACGCGCCAATGGCGGCATCGACATCAGGATCGACTCGGTACGCCCTCCGCTCTGCAATCCGAACAGGGTGCCGCGATCCCAGACCAGATTGAACTCCACATAGCGCCCGCGACGGTACAACTGAAAATCGCGCTCGCGCTGGCTCCAGGACGTATCGCGCCGTCGTCGCACGATGGGCAGGTAAGCCTCGAGGAAGCTGTCGCCCACCGCACGCTGAAAGTCGAAGCAACGCTCGAAGCCGCCCTCGTTCAGATCGTCGAAGAAGAGACCACCGACGCCCCGCGTCTCGTCGCGATGCTTGAGCGTGAAGTAATCGTCGCACCACGCCTTGTAACGCGGATAGACGTCATCGCCGAAGGGCGCGCAGGCATCCCGTGCGACACGATGCCAGTGGCGCACATCGTCGAGCACGGGATAGAAGGGCGTCAGGTCATAGCCGCCTCCGAACCACCAGACCGGCGCCTCGCCCGCCTTCTCGGCGATCAGGAAGCGCACGTTGCCATGGCTGGCGGGCACATGAGGGTTCTCCGGATGCAGCACCCAGGAGACGCCCACCGCATGGAAGCCCCGCCCCGCCAGTTCAGGCCGAGCGGCCGAGGCGGCAGCCGGCAACGCCGCGCCATGTACATGGGAAAAGTTGACGCCGCCCTTTTCGAACACCGCGCCATTTTCGATGACCCGGGAACGGCCACCTCCGCCTTCTTCGCGATGCCAGCTATCCTCGCGAAAGACGGCTCGTCCGTCCTCGGCGGCCAGGGCATCGCACAGGCGGTCCTGCAGATCGAGCAGGTAAGTCTTGACGTCATCGAGATGCGCGTGGGCCACGAAGCCTCCTCGGATTGCGACAGGGGGAAAGCATGGAAATGAAACAAGAGATGACGAGCATCAGGCCCGCAAGACCCGGCCGGTCGCCAGGTCGCGGATGGTACTGGGACGCGCATGGCCGCCCAGGGGACCGTCGAGCAAGGCATCCAGCTCGTTGCCGAAGATGCGACGTACCGCCTCGGCGCTCATCGCCGAGGACTCTCCGGCGCGGTTGGCCGAGGTCGATACCAAAGGACCCCCGAAGGCGCGGCACAACTCGACGACCAGCGGGTGGTCGCTGACGCGCAAGGCCACCTGGTCGTGTTCTCCCCGGACCAGCTCCACGGCGCGCCCGTTATCGGGCACCAGCCAGGTCGTGGGTTGCGGTTGCGGCTCGGCAAGCACCGCACGGCGATCCTCCGATAGGCCCTCGAGCCAGGGCGCGAACTGGTCGAGGTCGGCGGCTACCAGGATCACACCCTTGGCGGGGTCCCGACGCTTGAGATGCAGCAGGCGAGCCAGGGCCGACGTATCGTCGGGGCTGCACCCCAGCCCCCAGACGGCTTCGGTGGGATAGGCGATCACGCCGCCCTCGCGCAAGGCGGCCACGGCGGTGTCAAGGGAACTGGCCTCAGGCATGGCGATACATCCGAACGAACTGACGACGTCGGCCGATTCTAGCATGGCCCCGGCGACGTCGGCAGGCGTACCCAGCCGCCCGCCGCCTGACTCGCCCGTCCTTCCAGCGCCAGCGACAACAGATGACGCTGGCAGTCAACGACCGATAATCCGGTCAGATCGACCAGGGCATCCACCGGAGTGGGCGTATCGCTGAGCCAGGCCAGCAGAGGGTCGGTGCCGGTTGCCTCCTCCGTGGTGCGACGATTCACCACGGGTGAGACACCCCATTGAGCGAGCTCGGCGAGGATGTCATCCAGGTTCCTCACCAGGGCAGCCCCTTCCCGGATCAAGTGCAGACAGCCACGTACCTGAGGGTTGTGGATCGAGCCGGGAAGCGCGAAGACATCACGCCCCTGCTCGACCGCCAGCCGGGCGCTGACCAACGAGCCACTGCGCTCGGCGGCCTCCACTACCAGCACCCCCTGCGATAGGCCGGTAATCAGACGGTTGCGACGAGGAAAGAACCCCGCCCTCGCCCGGGTGCCCGGCGCATGTTCGGAAAGCAGCAGACCACCTGGCTCGTGCAGCCGTTCGTAGAGACGCCGATGACGGGCCGGATAGATCACATCCACCCCACAGCCAAGCACCGCGATACTTCGGCCGCCGGCCTCCAGGGCTGCCTGCTGGGCGATGCCGTCGATGCCCAGCGCCATGCCGCTGACCACGCACCAGCCTCGCTCGACCAGGCCACGGGCAAACACGGCAGCGTTGCCACTGCCCTCCCGGGTCGGGCGCCGAGTACCCACCATCGCCAGGCGTGGCGCTTCCAGGGCGTCGAGATCGCCGAGTGCCCACAGCACCGGCGGTGGATCGGCAATCTGACTCAAGACATCGGGCCAGGATGGGTGGCCGGGATACAACAGATGGCGATCGGGCGAGGCATCGAGCCAGTCGAGTTCGGCCTCGACCTGTGCCGCCAACGGACTCTGTGCGGGATGATCGAGATATAACCGCAGGGCCTGGGAGGCCGGCCTCGGCAGAGCGGCCAACCAGCCAGCCGGCCAGGACGGATCTCTCGCCGTCAGTTCAGCGAGTCGCGCCGCCCCCATGCCCGGTAGCAGGGACACGGCCAGCCAGTCCGTGGCGTTGTGCTGCATGGCGGCTCTCCTTGCCCGAGTCGACAGTGGTCCCCGGAACATCGCCGAGATGCTATAGTCGAACCCTATCGAGGCGATGCATGCCGGGTGGTTTTCCCCTTGCACCTCGCCTCCTAGAATAGACGTATATTTCGCATGACTGTACAACGGTGACCCTAACGCCATGGCCAAACTTCCCATCCTCGAATTCCCCGATGAACGGCTGCGCACCGAGGCCGCCGAGGTCGAAGCGGTCGACGACGAGGTGCGACAACTGGTCGACGACATGCTCGAGACCATGTATGACGCCCGTGGCATCGGCTTGGCCGCCACCCAGGTGGACGTGCATCGCCGGGTCATTGTCATGGATGTCAGCGATGATCAGCGCACGCCTCTGGTGCTGATCAATCCCGAATACACGCCGATCGGCGACGAGCGCGAACCGATGCAGGAGGGCTGTCTGTCGATTCCCGAGTATTACGCCGAAGTGCCCCGCGCCCTGAAGGTGAAACTCGAGGCACTGGATCGCAACGGCGACGCCTATGAGCTCGAAGCAGAAGGGTTGCTCGCCCACTGTATCCAGCATGAATGCGATCACCTACGCGGCGTGCTCTTCGTCGACTACCTGTCGCCGCTCAAGCGCGACCGTGTCATGAAGAAGATGCAAAAGCGCCACAAGCAGCAACAGCCGGCCTGACGCCCCCGGCGCTGTCGCCATCGGGTCTGACGAGGGACACCGGGGACAAGCCGAAGCGGTTGTCCCACCATGCATCCGGGCAGTGCCGTCGTTGATGGCACTGCCCTTCGTCGTTTACGGTCGGCTCCGTTATCATAAGGGGCATCCATTTCGGCAAGGCCCCTCGACATGTCCCGAACCCTGCGCGTCATCTTCGCCGGCACACCCGACTTCGCCGCCACGAGTCTGGAAGCCTTGCTGGCGAGCCATCACCACGTCGTCGGCGTCTATACTCAGCCCGACCGTGCCGCCGGCCGAGGTCGCAAGCTGACCGCGAGCCCCGTCAAGGTCCTGGCCCAGTCACACGACCTCCCGGTCCATCAGCCAGCATCCTTGCGCTCACCCGAGGCACGATCACAGCTGGCGGCCCTGAACGCTGACCTGATGGTGGTGGTGGCCTATGGCCTGATCCTGCCACGCGAGATTCTCGACACTCCCCCACTGGGTTGCATCAATGTGCATGCGTCGCTGCTGCCGCGTTGGCGCGGCGCGGCCCCGATTCAGCGGGCCATCGAGGCCGGCGACACCGAAAGCGGCGTGACGTTGATGCAAATGGACGAAGGGCTGGATACCGGCGACATGCTACTCACCCGGCGCACGCCCATCACGGCCACCACCACCGGGGGAGAGCTCCACGATACCCTGGCCGAACTGGGCGGCGAGGCACTCGTCGAGACGCTCGACGCCCTCGCCGGCCCCGGTCTCGCTCCCAGCCCTCAGCCCGGCGACGGCGTCACCTATGCCGCCAAGCTCTCCAAGGCCGAAGCCGAGCTGGATTTCCATGAACCCGCCGCGACCCTCGCCGCACGGATTCGCGCCTTCAATCCCTGGCCGGTGGCCTGGTGCACACTCGGTAACGAGCGCCTGCGACTGTGGCTGGCCGAACCCGATGACCCCGCGAGCCATGAGGCAGGCATCACGCCGGGCACCCTGCTCGGACCCGACGAGGATGCCCTGCGTATCGCCTGCGGTGATGGAATACTGCGCGTGACCCGGGCACAGCTGCCCGGCGGCAAACCCCTGGACATCGCCGAATTGCTGCGGGCCCGAGCGGACCGCTTCAGCGTCGGAACACGACTCGGAACACCTGATCGGGAGACACCCGCATGAACCAGCAGCGACGCGACGCCGGTCGCAGCAAGTCCCTCGACAATGGCCTGGCCGTACGTGCCGCCGCCGCTCGGACGATCGCACCGGTCATTACCGGCAAGAAGTCACTGAACGATCTCGACGAGCACCAGGTCGTGGCCCGGGACCGAGGGCTCTTCAAGGAGCTCTGCTTCGGTACCTGCCGAGCCCTGCCCCGCCTGGAGGCCCTGGCGGGACAACTGCTGGAAAAACCCTTCAAGACACGCGACGCCGACATCCAGGCCCTGTTGCTGGTCGGCATCTACCAGCTGCTGTACTTGCGTGTCCCTGCCCACGCTGCCGTGGGGGAGACCGCCGGCGCAGCGCGTCTGCTGAGCAAGGCCTGGGCCACCCGCGTGCTCAACGGCTGCCTGCGGCGCCTTCAGCGAGAAAGCGCGGCGCTGCAGGCCGAAGTCGATCGCGACCCGGCAGTGGCCCTGTTGCATCCGCGATGGTGGGTAAAGACATTCCGCCAGGCCTGGCCCGACGACTGGCGGTCGATCTGCGATGCCAACAATCAGCCGGGCCCCATGACACTGAGGGTCAATCGCCGCTACGGGGACCGAGAGATGTATCTGGAGCGCCTCGACTCGCCCGGTGCGCGACTCTGCCCCCATGCCCCCGATGGCCTGACTCTGGAGACGCCCTGTGATATCGCCGACCTGCCGGGCTTCCGCGAGGGTCATGTCAGTGTCCAGGACGAATCGGCCCAGCTCGCCGCCGTGCTGCTCGGGCCGGTGATCGCCCCCCGGCCCGGCGCCCGGGTGCTGGACGCCTGCTGCGCCCCCGGCGGCAAGGCCGCACACCTGCTGGAACTGTTCGATATCGACCTGCAGGCGATCGACAGCGACGATGCCCGCCTGGCCCGTGTCGAAGACACGCTGGCGCGGCTCGGCCTGGGGGCCTCCCTGGCCCATGGCGACGCCACCGAGCGAGACTGGTGGGATGGCACCGCCTTCGACGCCATCCTGCTCGATGCCCCCTGTTCCGGTAGCGGTGTGATCCGGCGCCACCCCGATATCAAGCGCCTGCGCCGTCCCTCCGACATCACCAAGCTCGCCGACCTGCAGGCACGCCTGCTGGACAACCTCTGGCCGCTGCTCGCGCCGGGTGGCACCTTGCTCTACGCCACCTGCTCGGTGCTGCCGGAGGAGAATGCCGACCAGGTTCAGGCATTTCTCGAGCGCACCCCGGATGCCGAAGTCACCACCCCGGGTGGCCTCGCCTGGGGACGCCCCGCCGGTGCGGGACGACAGCTTCTGCCCAGCCTCGACAGCCACGATGGCTTCTTCTATGCCAGACTGAGGAAAGGAGCCGCCTGACAGGCACCGTCATCGCCAACCCAAGGATTGCCATATGAACCACACCTACAAGCACATCGAGTTGACCGGCTCTTCCGACAAAGGCATCGAGGATGCTATCCAGAGGGCGCTGAGCAAGGCGTCGGAAAGCCTGCACGGCATGCGCTGGTTCGAGGTCATCGACACCCGTGGGCATATCGAACATGGTCGGGTGGCCCATTGGCAGGTGACGATCAAGGTCGGTTTCACGCTCGACTGAGCCACTCGCCTGTTCTTCCTTCTCTTCTTTCGGCGACTGGTTTAGGCTTTCCGCCACCGAACAAGGTGGCGCCCTTGGCGCGCCCGCCCCTCATCCCTGCTGCGGACAGTGATACGCGATGAAGATCATCATCCTCGGTGCTGGCCAGGTCGGCGGCACCCTGGCCGAGCACTTGGCCCGCGAAGAAAACGACATCACGGTGGTGGACACCGATGCCGAGCGCCTTCGCGAACTGCATACTCGCCTGGATATCCGCACCGTGACCGGCGCCGGCTCCTACCCCATGGTGCTTCGCCAGGCCGGCTGCGAGGACGCCGACATGCTGATCGCGGTGACCAACACCGACGAGGTCAACATGATCGCCTGTCAGGTGGCCCACACCCTGTTCCGCACGCCGACCAAGATCGCCCGGGTGCGCGCCACCGCCTACCTGACCCGCAAGGGGCTCTTCGCCCATGAAGCGGTGCCCATCGATGTGCTGATCAGCCCCGAGCAGGTAGTCACCGACCATATCCGTCGCCTGATCGAACATCCCGGCGCCCTGCAGGTTCTGGAGTTCACCGGCGGCCTGGTACAGCTGGTGGCGGTCAAGGCCTACTACGGCGGTCCCCTGGTCGGTCAGGAACTCGGTTTCCTGCGTCGCCACATGCCCAGCGTCGACACTCGGGTCGCCGCCATCTATCGCCGCAACCGTCCCATCATTCCGCGTGGCGACACCGTCATCGAGGCAGACGATGAGGTCTTCTTCATTGCTGCCCGGCGCGATATCCGTGCCGTGATGAGCGAGCTACGCCGCCTGGAGCGCGATTTTCGTCGCATCGTCATCGTCGGTGGCGGCAATATCGGCGAACGCCTGGCCGAGCATCTGGAGCACAGCCATCAGGTCAAGATCGTCGAGCGCAGCCTGGAGCGTTGCACCCAGCTCTCCGAACGCCTCGACCGCACCGTGGTACTGCACGGCAGTGCCACCAGCAAGCGCCTGCTGGAAGAGGAAAACATCGAGGACTGCGATATCTTCTGCGCGCTGACCAACGACGACGAGGTCAATATCATGTCGTCGATGCTGGCCAAGCGAATGGGGGCCAAGAAGGTCCTGACGCTGATCAACAATGCCGCCTACGTGGACCTGGTCCAGGGTGGCGAGATCGATATCGCCATTTCCCCACAGCAGGCCACCATCGGCAGCCTGTTGACCCATGTGCGACGCGGCGACATCGTCAATGTCCACTCGCTGCGGCGCGGCGCCGCCGAGGCCATCGAGGCCATCGCCCACGGCGATACCCAGTCGTCCAAGGTCGTGGGGCGCGCCGTCGGTGACATCGACCTGCCCAGCGGCACCACCATCGGCGCCGTGGTCCGGGGCAAGGAGGTGTTGATCGCCCACGATGACGTGGTCGTCGAATCCGGCGACCACATCATCCTGTTCGTCATCGACAAACGCCGCATCCGTGATGTCGAGCGACTCTTCCAGGTAGGGCTGACCTTCTTCTGATGGAGTTCACCATGTCGACAGGGACGACGAGGGGGATCATCGCATGAGCCTGCGCATGATTCTGCGCATCCTGGGCCTGCTGCTGATGATGTTCAGCCTGACCATGGTGCCGCCCATCTTGATTTCTCTGCTGTTCGCCGATGGCATGTGGCAGGCCTTCGTGGTGGCCCTGGGCATTACCGTGGCCACCGGAGCCTTGATGTATCTGCCCAACCGCCATGCACGCAAGGAGCTGCGAACCCGCGACGGCTTCCTGATCGCGGCCCTGTTCTGGAGCGTACTGGGGCTGTTCGGCTCCCTGCCGCTGATGCTCACCGGCGCCTCGGCGCTCTCGCCCACCGACGCGGTCTTCGAGTCGTTCTCCGGCCTGACCACCACCGGCGCCACCGTGATCACCGGCATCGACCTGCTGCCCAAGGCGATCCTCTACTATCGCCAGCAGCTCCAGTGGCTCGGCGGTATGGGGATCGTGGTGCTGGCGGTGGCGATCCTGCCGACACTCGGTGTCGGCGGCATGGCGCTGTACCGCACCGAGATTCCCGGTCCCCTCAAGGACTCCAAGCTGACGCCGCGCATCACCGAGACGGCCAAGGCGCTGTGGTACATCTATGCCACCCTGACGGTCACCTGCACCCTGGCCTACATGGCCGCCGGCATGAACTGGTTCGATGCCCTGGGGCACAGTTTCTCCACCGTGGCCATCGGCGGTTTCTCAACGCATGACGCCAGCATCGGCTACTTCGACAGCGCCGTGATCGAGCTGATCTGTGCCACCTTCCTGCTGATTTCGGCCTTCAGTTTCAGCCTGCACTTCGTGGCCTGGCGAGAACGCCGCCTGACCCATTATTTCCAGGATCCGGAAGCGCGCTTCCTGATGCTGTTCCTGGCCGGGCTAATCATCATCACCTCGGTTTCGCTCTGGCTCACCAGCGACTACGAGACCACCGAAGGCCTGCGCCACGCCGTCTTCGAGGTCGTGTCGGTCGCCACCACCGCCGGCTTCTCGGTGGCCGACTTCTCCACCTGGCCCGGTGCATTACCTTTCCTGCTGTTCGTGGCCGCCTTCGTCGGCGGCTGTTCCGGCTCGACCGGCGGCGGCATGAAGGTGATCCGCATCATCCTGATCCTCAAGCAGGGTATGCGCGAGGTGATGCGCCTGATTCATCCCAGTGCGGTGATCACGGTAAAGATCGGCAAGGTCAGCGTGCCGGATGGCATCGCCCAGGCAGTGTGGGGATTCTTCTCGGCCTATGTGATGCTGTTTTTCCTGATGCTGGTCGGCGTGATGGCCACCGGCGTCGATCAGGTCACCGCCTGGTCCACGGTGGGGGCGACCCTGAACAACCTGGGCCCGGCACTCGGCGAGGCCTCGGCCCACTACGGCGACCTGCCGAACTTGGCCAAGTGGATACTGGTCGTCGCCATGCTCCTCGGACGCCTGGAAATCTTCACCGTGGTGGTGCTTTTCACCCCGGCCTTCTGGCGCAAGTAGGGAAAACCCTGATTTATTGCTGCGCTCGAGATCCTGGCCTCCGGCGATGCTCGCCATCCTCATGTAGCAGGCTACACTCCGGTGGCTGCGCTCCGGCGAAGGCCAGCCTCTCCTCGCTCGCGATATAAATCAGCGCTTCCCGAAAGAGCCTATGTAGAATTGCACTGGCGCAAGTAGCAAAGTCAATGCAAGTGCCGCGTCGGGTTTGGCCCGCCGCCGGCCTTCGTGGATAATCGACCCTTCACATTTTCAAGGCCCGAGCGCCCATGACCGACACTCAGGACTGCGCCATCGCCGAACCGGCCGCCGAGACCCTCGGCCCGCGCCGCACCCTGCAGGTGGGCGAGACCCGCTATACCCTGCTGGGCACCGCCCACGTCTCCGCCCGGAGCGCCGCCGAAGTGCGCGAGCTGATCGACTCCGGCGAATTCGACGCCGTGGCCATCGAGCTGTGCGATTCGCGCCACCAGAACCTCGCCAACCCGAATGCCCTCGGCGAGCAGGATCTCTTTCAGATCTTTCGCCAGGGCAAGGCCGGCATGGTGGCCGCCAGCCTGGCGCTGGGCGCCTTTCAACAACGTGTGGCGGAGCAATCCGGTATCGAGCCCGGTGCCGAGATGCGCGCCGCTCTGGAGGGCGCGCGCGCCCATGCACTGCCGCTGGAGTTGATCGACCGCGATATCGGCATAACCCTCAAGCGCATCTACCATAACGTGCCCTGGTGGCAACGCTTCTCGCTATTCTCCGGCCTGCTCGGCGGCGTCTTGTCCCGCCAGGATGTTTCTTCGGAAGACATCGAGAGGCTCAAGGAGGGTGACGTCCTGGAATCCACCTTCCGCGAATTCGCTACCCAGTCCGAGTCGCTCTATACCCCGCTGATCAGCGAACGCGATCGCTACATGGCACTGCGACTGGCCGAACTCTGCCCACCCGGCCGCTATCGCCATGTGCTGGTGGTGATCGGCGCCGGCCACCTGCAGGGCATGGCCGAACACCTCGAGACGCCACTGCCCGAATCGCCGACCAGCGAGCGCGAACACCTGGAAGTCACTCCGCCTCGCTCCAGGGTCTGGAAGGCGATCCCCTGGCTGATCACGGCGCTGGTACTCACCGGCTTCGCCATCGGTTTTTCGCGCAACACGGAGCTGGGCTGGCAGCTGGTCGGCGAATGGTTCCTGATCAACGGCGTCCTCTCCGGCGCAGCCACCCTGGTGGCCCTGGCCCATCCCCTTACCGTACTGGCCACGGTGTTCGCCGCCCCCCTCACCTCGCTGAATCCCACCATCGGCGCCGGCTTCGTCGCCGCCGGGGTGGAACTGGCCCTGCGCAAGCCCAAGGTCCGCGACTTCGCCACCCTTCGCCATGACGTCACCGACTGGAAAGGCTGGTGGCGCAATCGGGTGGCTCGCACCCTGCTGGTGTTCCTCACCGCCACCCTGGGTTCCGCCGCCGGCACCTGGATTGCCGGACTGCGCATCGCCGGCACCCTGTTCGGCTAGGCGTCCTGCCGCGCCGCCAGCAGACGACGCATCGCCGGCGTCGGCGCCGCCGGCCTGGTATGGCGTCGACTGGCGGCGTAGTTGTCGTTGAAGACGTCGAAATAGTCGTCGAGCACCTCGGCGGCCCCCCCGTCACCGGCCTGGCGCAACAGTTCCGCCGCCACCTCGGCGGTGCACAGGTGGTCGCTGGAGGCCGGTTTGCGCAGTCGATAGCGGGTCTGTCGATCGGTAACCAGCGGCAGCACCGGCAGGGTCGCCAGATAAGGGCTGCGGCGGAAGATGCGACGTGCCTGCCGCCAGGTGCCGTCGAGAAGAATGAAGACCGGCACCCGACCGCTATCCCGGTCCTCGACCACACGGTCCATACCCACCACCCGCTCGGCATATCCCTCCTGATCGTCGGGGAAGACGACAAAGGGCGCATAGCGCGCGTCCGCCAACAGCTCGAGCAGCCGCTCGTCCGGCGCCGTGCGATACCAGGTGAAGACCTCGGTATCCGGTAGGACATCGCGGATCAGGCGGCCGGTATTGGTGGGCTTGTAGTGCTCTAACGGGTGCGTCAACAGCCACACTCGGGAGCGACTCTCGGCGCGCACCCGGTAAGGGCACAGACAGTTGAGGCGCGGCAGATTGCACGACTCGCAACGTACCACAAAGCTACCGCGCGCCTTGAATTCGCGCCGTGGCGGCGACTCAGGCCCGGGGGGCGAGCCGGTATCAGGGGGAAATGGCGTCGAGGAATCGTCCTGCATGCTTCACTGGCGTGTCGGTGATAAGAAAGGACGGCATTCTAGCATGCCTGCCAATCGCTCTATTGGCCGAACACCCCCTCGGGCAGCCACAGGCGGCCCTCGCGCCGCCAGTGGCGGGCCAGCAGGGGCACGCCTTCCCCGGCGGGCAGAGCCAGCCCGTGCACACCGGCTGCCGTCAGCTCATGAGCCTCGGGGTCGACCAGCACCCGAGGCGCCGCCATGGGGGCCTCATCGATCAATGAAGCAGCCGGCATCACCGCCAGTGATGTGCCCACCACCAGCAACAGATCGGCGTCGGCGACGACCTCGAGGGCCTCATCGAAACGAGGCACTGCCTCGCCAAACCACACCACATCGGGACGCAGTTGGCTCCCCTTGTCGCAGACATCGCCCAGGGCGATTCCGCCGCGAGGCAACGGGTAACGCATGCGACTATCCACCGAGGAGCGCGCCTTGAGAATCTCGCCATGCAGGTGCACGACCCGGCGTGAGCCGGCTCGTTCGTGCAGGTCGTCGATGTTCTGGGTCACGATGCTGACCCGAAAGCCCTCGGTCTCGAGCCGCGCCAGTGCCTTGTGAGCCGCATTGGGACGCGCGCGTCGCACTTGGTCGCGACGCGCATCGTAGAAACGCAGGACGCGCTCGGGGTCCCGGGTCCAGGCTTCCGGGGTCGCGACTGCCTCGATGGGGTGATCGGCCCAGAGACCGTCAGCGGCACGAAAGGTCTGGATACCACTCTCGGCGCTGATACCGGCGCCGGTCAGCACCACCAGGTGAGCGTTCGAACGAGACTCCATCACGTGTTGTCCTCCTGACAGGCGTCAGACATCAAGGCCAGGCTCTACCCTTCCTGCCACAACAACCGGCAGGATACGAACCGTCTGCCATGATGGCCACCATGGATGACATTCGCGCACGGCGCAGCGACAATGGCGGCTTCATTGTCAGCCGATGCCATCATGACCGACGCACTGCCCATCCTCCATCGCGATGACTACCTGATCGCCGTGCACAAACCGGCGGGCATGCTCGTGCACCGCAGCGCCCTGGCCCGGGGCGAGCGGCACTTCCTACTGCAGACCCTGCGCGACCAGATCGGCCAGCGTGTCTACCCGGTCCATCGCCTCGACCGCCCCACGTCAGGCTTGATGGTATTCGCCCTCGACTCAGGGATCGCCGGCCACCTGGCGAATGACTTCGCCGCGCATCGGGTTGCCAAGCGCTACCTGGCTGTCATTCGTGGCCTGGGCCCCGAAACCGAGCGCCTGGACTACGCTCTGCGTGACGAGGATGGGCGCCGCCCCAAGGCCGAGATGCCGGCACGAGACGCCCGCACCGATGTGCGTCGCCTGGATAGCGTGGAACTGCCGGTTCGCGTCGATCGCTACCCGAGTGCTCGCTACTCGCTGATGGAAGCCCGCCCGCTCACCGGCCGACGCCATCAGATCCGTCGCCACCTGTCGCGCCGCGGTTATCCCATCATCGGCGACGCCAAGCACGGCAAGGGGGTGCACAACCGCTTCTTCGCCGAGCAGCTGGCCTGCCCCCGCCTGCTGCTTGCCGCAGTGAGCCTGGCGTTCGAGCACCCTGTCGACGGTCATCGCCTCACCATCGGCTGTGCCCTCGACGCACCGATGACCGAGCTTTTCCAGCGCTTCGGCTGGTCGGGCCACCTGCCCGCCAATGACCGCGACACCTCAACTTCACCTCATACGATGACGATGCCATGAACGACCCCTTCATGCCTTCCACGCCCTCGCAGAGCGACGACCACGAACTGCGCTTCGGCGGCATCCGGCGTCTCTACGGCACGCGAGCCGCGGCACGCTTCCGGCAAGCCCATGTCGTGGTCGCCGGAGTCGGAGGCGTGGGCAGCTGGGCCGTCGAGGCCCTGGCACGTTCCGGCATCGGTCGGTTGACCCTGATCGACCTGGACGACGTCTGCGTCTCCAACGTCAATCGCCAATTGCACGCCCTGGATGGCACCATCGGGCGTCCCAAGGTGGAGGTGCTCGCCGAGCGTTGCCGCGCGATACACCCCGGGATCGACGTCATCGCCGACACCGCCTTCGTCACGCCCGGCAACCTGGCCGAACGCCTGCCTGCTGACGCCGATCATGTGGTCGACGCCATCGACAGCGTGGTCGCCAAGGCAGCGCTGATCGCCTGGTGCAAGCGACGCAAGCTGCCGATCACCGTCACGGGTGCCGCCGGTGGCCAGACCGACCCCACACGGATTCGCACCGCTGACCTCACCCGCACCGAGCACGACCCGCTGCTGGCCAAGGTTCGCGCTCGCCTGCGCCGCGACCATGGCTTCTCGCGCAATCCTCGGCGACGCTTCTCGGTGGAGTGTGTCTATTCCGACGAACAGCTGATCTACCCCGACGCCGACGGCGAGGTGTGTCACACCAAGCCCGGCGCCGGCGAATCGACACGCCTCGATTGCGCCTCGGGCTTCGGCGCCGCCACCTTCATCACCGGCAGCTTCGGCTTTACGGCCGCCAGCCGTGTCCTGGCACGACTCGCCCGCGACACCACCCTCGCCTATTGACCACGGAGATCCACGATGGAAGCGCAGCACCCCGTCCCCGGTATCTATCGCCACTACAAGGGGCCGCTCTACGAGGTCATCGGCGTGGCCCATCATAGCGAGACCGAGGAACCCCTGGTGGCCTACCGCGCCCTGTACGGCGACTACGGCCTCTGGGTGCGCCCCTTGTCGATGTTCATGGAAATCGTCGAGATGCAGGGCGAGCCACTGCCACGCTTCGCGCTGGAGAAGGCGTTCTAGGAGGGGGAAAGCCGTAAGCCGAGACCGTCGAGATGCGAGATACGAAACCCGAAAACCCAGCTCGTAGCTCGTAGCTCGTAGCTCGTAGCTCGTAGCTCGAAAGCAGCATACCCCCAGTCCTCTCGGATCTAGGGGGGCTTACCGCTTAGAGCTTACGGCTTACGGCTTACAGCTTGGGTTATTCAGCTTCCTGCATCTGCTGCTGCAGGTAATTCTGGATCCCCACCTTGTCGATCAGGCCAAGCTCGGTTTCCAGGTGATCGATATGCTCTTCCTCGTCATCGAGGATGCACTTGAACAGGTCTCGGCTGACGTAGTCCTTGACCTGCTCACAGTGGGAAATGGCATCGATCAGATCGGCACGGGCTTTCTGCTCGAGCTTGAGGTCGCACTCGAGCATTTCCTGAGTGTTTTCGCCGATCAGCAGCTTGCCGTAATCCTGCAGGTTGGGGATGCCCTCGAGAAACAGGATGCGCTCGATCAGGGTGTCGGCGTGCTGCATTTCTTCGATGGATTCCTTGTACTCCCACTTGCCGAGGGCAGCGAGCCCCCAATCCTGATACATCTTGGCATGCAGGTAGTACTGGTTGATGGCCACCAGTTCGTTGCCGAGCACCGTGTTGAGGTACTGGATGACCTTGCTGTCGCCTTTCATGACGCTACCTCGATTGCTGTCAGGGTCCCTTTCACATTGGCATGGGCTGCTTCGCCCTGCCAGGCATACCCGACAGTCTAGATCACGTCACAAAAAAATCAATGAAATCAAATAGTTGTTAATGACAACACAAACAATATCGATTGCCATCACACGGCATAAGCAAGCTCCTCCGTGGAGAAGGCCAACGACTCGCGAACGGCATCACGCGTAATGCCCTTGCCCATGCAGGCACACTTGCCGCACTGAGTGCCGCAGCCCGTCTCGCGCTGGACCTCGCGCCAGCTGCGCGCACCGTCCTCCACGCTCTGGCGGATCGCCTTGTCGCTGACACCCTTGCATAGACACACGTACATGACATTACCTCGCGCTGACCTCGAGGCAAATGTAAATGATTCGCATAGGCTATCGCAACCATAGGCTGCCACTTTTTTCTCCCTGAAGCCCCCGACTTTCGTATCAGCCACCCTTCCGGGGCTTCCCGGGCAGCACCACGACCCGCGTGCCGGAAGCGATATCCGCCCAGCTGCGACGCTCGGCATCGAACAGCACCCACAGATGGCCAAGACCGAAGATGCCCCAGGACAATGCTCCCACCAGGTACCGCACCAGGCTCTGACGCAGACCGATCGCCTTGCCCTCCGTCGTCTGCACGCGCAGCCGCCAGGCCTGCATGCCCAGCGTCATGCCGCCACGCATCCAGAAAAAGGCGAAGAACGCGAAGGCACCGAACAGCAACAGGCCGCGCAGCGACATCACCTGGATGACGCCGACCCCCAACCGTTCCGCCGGCAGGCCCAGCAACAGGCGACTGGCCAGCACATGGATGGCGGCCAGCCCAATCCAGATGGCCAGGATCAATAGCCCGTCATAGCACATGGCGCCCAGGCGGCGTCCCAGCCCGGCAGGCCATACCTCGTCGAGACGGTCGAATCGCCGTGTCATGGCACCTCCCGATCAGCCGCTTCGACGCAGCAGGTACAGCCCCAGGGCGGCACAGATCAGCGTCGGCGCCAGCACCGCCCAGGCCGGAGAAAAGCCGAACACCGTGGACGCCGGCCCCAGCAGGTCCTGCAGGTACTTGAAGGCAAGCCCGACGATCACGCCATAGAACACTCGGGTGCCGGCCGCCACGCTGCGCAGCGGTCCGAACACGAAAGAAGCCGCCACCAGCATCAGTGACGCCATGGTCAAGGGCATCAGCATCTTCTGCCAGAAGTAGAGAAGAGGTTGGGTCGCCTCTTGTCCCTGGGACCTCAGGTAACGGGCATGTGCCCAGAGCTCGCTGGGCGCCTGAGTCTCCACCTCGCGCAGCAGGCGGTCCAGTTCGGCGGGCGTCAGCTCGGTTTCCCAGGGACGCGTGTCCTGATGAGTTGCCTCGGTACGCCCCCCTTCGAAACGAGTGATGTTCACGTCCTCCAGCATCCAGCCGCCATCGCGCCAGACCGCCCGGTCGGCGTTCATCGCCTCACGCAGTTCGCGGCCCTCGAAGCGATAGCGGGTCAGGTCGAGCACGACATTGTCGGCACGGATCGCGCCGAAGCGATAGAAGTTGTCCCCCTCTCGCTGCCAGCCGCCACGCTCGGTGAGCACGGCCCCCTCCCCCTGGAGTTGCTCGAGACGCCAGGCACTGGCGAACTGCTCGGTGCGAGGACTGACGAATTCGGCGACGAACAACACCACGACGATCACCAGGATGACCGGCTTCATCACGCCCCAGAGAATGCGTGCCAACGACCGCCCCGCGGCGCGCATCACTGTCAGCTCGTTGCTCGAGGCCATGCCTCCCAGACCGATCAGCGCGCCGATCAACACGCCCACCGGCGCATACTGGTAGAAGCGCCAGGGCAGACGCATCACCAGGTAGAAGAGCACCTGAAGGGCACCGTAGTCCCCCTCCACATCCCCCAGGTCGTTGATGTAAGCGATCACCAGGTCCAGGCCCAGTAGCACGATCTGTACCACCAGGATGGCCCCGAGCACGTTGCGGGCGATGTAACGATCCAGGCGGTCGGCGATCATCCGCTCATCCCCTTGCGCTGGGCATGCAGCGTCATCAGAAGGCCGATGGCCAGGAAGGCGGCGTGAATCGGCCACATCCCCACCGTGGCCGGCCAGGCGCCTCTGGCGATGGCATCCAGTGCCGCCAGCAACAGGCTGAGGTAGGCCACATAGAGAAAGATCGCCGGCAGCAACTTGGCAAAGCGCCCCTGGCGCGGATTCACTCGGGACAACGGCATGGCCATCAGCGTCAGGATGAACACCATCGGCGGCAGGCCGAGCCGCCATTGCAACTGTGCCATGGCAGGGGGCGTCCCGTCGTCGATCAAGGCGGGGGTCGTCGCGTATTCGGGGTCCGACAGGTCCTGGCGCTCGGCAGAGCCCGAAAGACGCACCGCATAGGTACCGAAGGACAGGCGCTCGGCCACGGCCCGCCCAGGCTCAATGCTGTAACGCTCGCCGTCGGAGAGCACCAGGAATCGACTGCCGGTTTCCTCGTCGACGGTCTGGTACCCCTCGGCGGCACGCGTCACCACCGTCTGAGGTGTGCCATCGCCACGCCGTTGACGCTCACTGATGAAGACTTCCTCCAGGCGACGCTCTTGCTCGCTCAACGCCTGGGTGTAGGCCACGCGGCCATCGCCGAAGTCCTGGAAGCGCCCGGGCGCCAGAACACCGAAATCGAGCTGGCTGCGCTGTTCCTCGATGATCACCTCGTTCTGCAGGGCGCCGGCCGGCGTCAGCCAGAGGCTGCACAGCCCCACCAGGGTGGCCACCACGGTGGCCGGCAAGAGGCTTACCCAGAGCAGTCGATTGGGGCTGGTGCCGCAGGCCACCAGCACAGTGATCTCGCTGTTGAGGTAGAGCTGTCCGAGAGCGAGCAGGATGCCGAGGAAGAAGGCCAGCGGCAGGATCAACTCAAGAAAGCCCGGGAGATGAAACAGCATCAGGGTCCCGAGGATATCGACCGGGATCTCGCCCTGTGCCGCGTTGGAAAAATAGCGGATGAAGCGACTGCCCATGATCACCAACAGCAGCACGCCGGCGACGGCGGCCATCGTTTGCAGGATCTCGCGGGTCAGGTAGCGAAATATGATCAATGCTGTCTCCCGATCCGGGTTGCCGGCACCCGGCCAACTTCCATGCAATGACGCCCGGCCTTGGGTACACTGGGACGACTCGGCAATGTGCCGGCATTATCCAGAATCCCCTACCGCTTGTCTTGTGGAGACACCATGGAATTCCCAGTTCAGACGGCCAATCCTGCCAAGATCGAGACGGCCTGCCTCGTGGTACCGGTGTTCAAGGACGGCGATCTGCTGCCCGCCGCCACCAAGCTGGACGATGCCAGCGAGCGGCTGATCGGTCAGCTGATCGAGCGCGGCGACTTCGACGCCCGCCTGGGCAATGTTCAGATGATTCCCTTCGCCCCGGGCCTCAATGCCGACCGCCTGATGCTGGTCGGCCTGGGGCCTCGCGAGAAGTGCCAGGAAGGCGCCTTCCGCAAGGCCGTCGATGCCGCCTTCGGCGCCCTGGCGTCGTTGCCCGCGGATGACGCCACCGTCGCCTTCAATGACGTGCCGGTCCCCGACCGTGCCTGCGACTGGAAGGCCCGCATGGTGGCCGAAGCCGCCCATCGCGCGATCTATCGCTTCAACGACTTCAAGTCGGAGCCCGCCCCGGTACCGCCGCTCGAACGCGTGACCCTGCTGGTCAGCGAGGGCGGCGATTCCAGTGCCGCTCGCGAGGGCAGTCGCATCGGCGACGGCATCGGCCAGGGCATCAACGCCACTCGCACGCTCGGCAACCTGCCCGGTAACGTCTGCACACCGAGCTACCTGGCCGAACGGGCCGAACAGATGGCCGCCGATTCCGATGGCACGCTGACCACCGAGATTCTCGACGAGGCGGCCCTGGAAGAACTCGGCGCCCACAGTCTGCTCAGTGTAGGACACGGCAGTGCCGAACCCTCGCGCCTGATCGTGATGAAATACCAGGGCGCGGACGATCCCGACGAAGCACCTCATGTGCTGGTCGGCAAGGGCATCACCTTCGACTCCGGCGGCATCTCGCTCAAGCCGGGCGACGGCATGGACGAGATGAAATTCGACATGTGCGGTGCCGCCAGCGTGTTCGGTGCCGTGACCTCGGTGCTTGCCATCCGCCCCGGGATCAACCTGGTGGCCATCGTCGCCAGCGCCGAGAACATGCCCGATGGCCACGCCACCAAGCCCGGCGACATCATCAAGACGCTCAAGGGACTGTCGGTGGAAGTCCTCAACACCGATGCCGAAGGTCGGCTGGTCCTGTGCGATGCCCTGACGTATGCCGAACGCTTCGAGCCTGCCAGCGTGGTCGACATCGCCACCCTGACCGGCGCCGCCATCATCGCGCTCGGCCATCACGCCAGCGGCCTGATGGCCAACGACGATGACCTGGCGCTCGACCTGCTCGATGCCGGCGAGACCGCCTGGGATCGAGCCTGGCACATGCCGTTGTGGGACGAGTACCAGGAGCAGTTGGACTCCAACTTCGCCGACCTCGCCAACATCGGCGGCCGCCCGGCGGGCACCATCACGGCGGGCTGCTTCCTGTCACGCTTCGCCGACAAGTACCCCTGGGCCCACCTGGATATCGCCGGTACCGCCTGGCACTCCGGCAAGCAGAAAGGCGCCACGGGGCGGCCGGTGAGCCTGCTTACCCAGTACCTGCTGGACCGCGCTTCCGACAGCCAGGTCCAGGCCGGCGAGGAATGATCCGTCGCCGCGGGCCTTGCCTTTTTTGCGCGGCGACTTTTTCATGACAGCAAGCCACCATCATGCACCGGGCCGGCAACGCCCGCCCGGTGTTTCAGCATCGCCCCGAGGCGCAGGCCGCGCCCCGGGCACAGCGGAGATTCATTGCCGTGCCCACAGAACGCTTTTCCGTGCTGCCGTCTACTGAGGCCAAGGCGGCTCATATCCGTGACGACATCCTCGCCAACCCTGGCTTCGGTCGCTACTTCACCGACCACATGGCTCATGTGCGGTGGACCGCCGACGCTGGCTGGCATGGTCACGAGGTCCGTCCCTATGGCCCGCTGACCCTCGACCCCGCGGCCGCCGTGCTGCATTACGCCCAGGAGATCTTCGAGGGTATCAAGGCCTATCGACACGACGACGGCTCGGTCTGGGCCTTCCGCCCGGAGAAGAATGCCGAGCGGTTCCGTCGCTCGGCGCGCCGCCTGGCGCTGCCGGAGCTGTCCGACGAGGATTTCGTCGACTCACTGCGCGCCTTGCTGGCCCAGGACCACGCCTGGGTACCAACGCCTGCCACCGCCGCCGAGGAGTCCAGCCTCTATCTGCGGCCCTTCATGATCGCCAGCGAGACCTTCCTCGGCGTGCGCCCCGCCCATGAGGTCGACTACTACGTGATCGCCTCGCCCGCGGCGGCCTATTTCAAGGGGGGGGTGGCACCGGTATCGATCTGGCTTTCCTCGCAGTACAAGCGCGCCGCCGCCGGAGGCACCGGCTTCGCCAAGTGTGGCGGCAACTATGCCGCTTCCCTGGCTGCCCAGAAGGAAGCCGAGGCACACGACTGCAGCCAGGTGGCCTTTCTCGATGCCGCCGAAAACAAGTGGATCGAGGAACTGGGCGGCATGAACCTGTTCTTCGTTTACCGTGATGGTCGCCTGGTCACCCCACGCCTCACCGACACCATCCTCGAAGGCGTGACCCGCGACTCGGTGCTGACCCTGGCCCGAGACGAAGGCCTAACGCCTGAAGAGCGCCCGATCAGCCTCGACGAGTGGCGCGAAGGGGCAGCCAATGGCGATATTACCGAAGTCTTCGCCTGCGGCACCGCGGCGGTCATCACCCCGGTGGGTGAACTGGTCACCGAGGACGGTCCGATCCGCCTCAGTGCGGGCGGCGACAACGAGGTCGCCAAGCGCCTGCGCGGCCACCTCCTCGACCTGCAGTATGGACGTCGTGACGATAGCCGCGGCTGGTTGACGCGCCTGGCATGAGGACAGACGCCATGCGCGACGACGCCTCGCCACGCGTCATGCTCATCACCGGTGCCGGCCGTGGCATCGGTGCGGCCACGGCTCGCATGGCCGCAAAGCGCGGCTATGCAGTGGCCGTCAACTACCGGAGTGACAGGGCCTCGGCCGATGGCGTCGTCGGTGACATCGAGGCAGCAGGGGGTCGTGCCATCGCCATCCAGGCCGATGTGGCCGACGAGGCCGGCATCCTGTCGCTGTTCGAGACGCTCGACCATGAGCTGGGGCGCCTCGATGTGCTGGTCAACAACGCTGGCGTGGTAGACATCAACCGCCGGGTCGAGGACATGGACGTTTCTCGCGTCGAGCGCATGATGCGCATCAACGTCGCCGGACCGCTGATCTGCGCCCGCGAAGCCATCAAGCGCATGTCGACCCGCCATGGCGGCGACGGCGGCGTGATCATCAATGTCTCGTCCGTCGCCGCCCGCCTGGGCGGTGCCGATGAGTACGTCGACTATGCCGCCTCCAAGGGCGCCATCGACAGCCTGACCAAGGGGCTGGCGCGTGAGCTGGCCGCCGACGGCATTCGCGTCAACGCCGTACGGCCAGGGGTGATACGCACCGACATCCACGCCAGTGCCGACAACGCCGGCAAGGTCGATACCGCCGGCACGCGCATTCCGCTGGGGCGCATCGGCGAACCGGAGGAGATCGCCGACGGCATTCTATGGCTCGCCGACGCCGGCTTCTGCACCGGCAGCCTGATCGACATCGATGGCGGGGTTTAAGTACCGGGCTACGCCCGGAGCTGTAAGCTGTAAGCTGTAAGCTGTAAGCTGTAAGATAAGGTCATGTCATCAGCCTCGATGACAAGAGGTTGCAGTAACGCCTCTCAGTTGGAGCGACGACTCCAAACCAAGCCCAAACGCTTTTCTTACAGCTTCCAGGCGCGAAGCGCCGCTCTTAGAGCTTACAGCTTGCCCGAAGGGCCCCATGACCCAAGTCGATTTCTACATCCTCCCCGACACCACCCTCGATGCGCGACTCGATTTCGCCTGCCGGCTGGCCGAGACCATTATCAACAAGGGCTATCGGCTGCATCTGCATGTGGAAGACGAGGCCATGGCCCGGACCCTCGACGACCGCCTGTGGAGCTTCCGGCCCGATGCCTACCTGCCCCATGCCCTGCTGGGCAGCGAGCAGGCCGACAGCGTCCCGGCAACCATCGGCTGGCAGGCCCCGGCCCCCGACGAGACAGGGACTCAGGCACTGCTCAACCTGCATCCGGACATCCCGGAATGGTTCTCTCGCTTCGAGCGCGTCGCCGAAATCATCAACCAGCACCAGGCGGTGCTGACCGCCAAGCGTGATTGCTGGCAGACCTACAAGAAGCGTGGTTACCCGGTGAAGGCCCATCAACTGGGCAGCCAGGCAAACCGCCACTAGCTGACGCCTGCCCCCTCATCAAGCTATAATCGAGCCCATTTTTCGACGATGCCCCGCCATGCGGTTTCAAGACCGGTGGCGACCATTTCTGGACCCGGAACGCCCATGGACAAGACTTACCAACCCGAGCAGATCGAGAACCGCTGGTATCAACGTTGGGAAGAGGGCGGCCATTTCGCGCCCTCCGGAAAGGGTGCGCCCTTCGCCATCATGATCCCACCGCCCAATGTCACCGGCAGTCTGCACATGGGCCACGCCTTCCAGGACACCATCATGGATACCCTGACGCGCTGGCAGCGCATGCGGGGCCGTAATACCCTCTGGCAGGTAGGCACCGACCACGCCGGCATCGCGACCCAGATGCTGGTGGAGCGCAAGGTCGCCGCGGAAGAGGGCAAGAGCCGTCACGACCTGGGACGCGAGGCCTTCACCGACAAGGTCTGGGAGTGGAAGCACGAGTCCGGCGGCCACATCACCCGCCAGTTGCGCCGCATGGGCGCCAGCGTCGACTGGTCCCGCGAACGTTTCACCATGGACGATGGCTTCTACAAAGCCGTCCAGGAAGTCTTCGTGCAACTGTTCGACAAGGGCCTGATCTATCGCGGCAAGCGGCTGGTCAACTGGGACCCGAAGTTCGAGACTGCCATTTCCGACCTCGAAGTGGAGAACATCGAGGTCGATGGCCACATGTGGCACTTCAAGTATCCACTGGCAGGTGGCGAAACCTACGAGTACATCGAGAAGGATGCCGAGGGTAACGTCACCCGGCGCGAAACGCGGGACTACATCTCCATCGCCACCACTCGTCCGGAAACCATGCTAGGCGACGGCGCCGTCGCCGTGCACCCTTCCGACGAGCGCTATGCGCCACTGATCGGCAAACTGTGCGAGATTCCGGTCGGGCCGAAGGAGCATCGGCGCCTGATTCCCATCATCACCGACGAGTATCCCGATCCCGACTTCGGCTCGGGCGCCGTCAAGATCACCGGTGCCCACGACTTCAACGACTATGGCGTCGCACAGCGCAACGGCATCCCGCTCTACAACCTGATGGACCGCAAGGCGCACATGCGCCGCGATGGCCTCTCCTACGAGGAAAGCGCCACCCTCGCTTCCCGTGCTGCCCGGGGCGAGGACATCGGTGACGTGGACGAGGTCAATCTGGTTCCCACCGAACTGCGCGGGCTGGATCGCTTCGAAGCACGCCGCCGCGTGGTCGAGGCCATCACCGCCGAGGGCCTGGCGATGACCACGACCGATGCGGAAGGGAACGAGCAGCCCCTCGTCGAGAGCAAGAAGCTGATGCAGCCCTTCGGCGACCGCTCAGGCGATGTCATCGAGCCCTACCTCACCGACCAGTGGTTCGTGGCCGTGGAAAACCTCGCCAAGCCGGCCATCGCCGCGGTCGAGAGCGGCGACATCGAGTTCGTGCCGAAAAACTACGAGAACATGTATTTCGCCTGGATGCGCGACCTCCAGGACTGGTGCATCTCGCGCCAGCTGTGGTGGGGCCACCGCATCCCGGCCTGGTACGACGCCGACGGCAACGTCTATGTAGCGCGCAGCGAGGCCGAGGCCCGCAACAAGCACGGGCTCGCCGACGACGTCAGGCTGACCCAGGACGAAGACGTTCTGGATACCTGGTTCAGTTCCGGCCTGTGGACTTTCGGCACCCTGGGCTGGCCCGAGAAGACCGAGGCACTGGAAACCTTCCACCCCACCAACGTGTTGGTCACCGGCTTCGACATCATCTTCTTCTGGGTCGCCCGGATGATCATGCTGACCCTGGAGTTCACCGGTGAGGTGCCCTTCAAGCAGGTCTATGTCCATGGCCTGGTGCGCGATGGCCAGGGCAACAAGATGTCCAAGTCCAAGGGCAACGTGCTCGACCCCATCGACCTGATCGACGGCATCGACCTGGAGACCCTGGTCGAGAAGCGTACCGGCAACATGATGCAGCCGCAGAAGGCCAAGGCCATCGCCAAGGCCACGCGCCAGGAATTCCCGGAGGGTATCGAGCCCCACGGCACCGACGCCCTGCGCTTTACCTTTCTTTCCCAGGCCACCACCGGTCGCGACATCAAGTTCGACATGGGCCGCCTGGATGGCTACCGCAACTTCTGCAACAAGCTGTGGAATGCCTCGCGCTATGTGTTGATGAATGCCGAGGGCCAGGATTGCGGCACCGATGGCAGCGAGGTCGAGCTGTCCCTGGCTGATCGCTGGATCGTCTCGCGCCTGCAGCAGACCGAGGCCCAGGTAACCCGCGCCATGGAGGAGTACCGTTTCGACCATGCCTCCCAGGCACTGTACGAATTCATCTGGAACGAGTACTGCGACTGGTACCTGGAGCTCTCCAAGCCGGTGCTCTGGGACGACGACGCCACGCCCGAATCCCAGCGCGGCACCCGCCGCACCCTGGTGCGGGTACTGGAGGCCATCCTGCGGCTGGCGCATCCGATGATGCCCTATATCACCGAAGAGATCTGGCAGCGCGTCACCCCCCTTGCCGGCACTTATCGCGGCGAAGGTGACTCCCTGATGGTCCACCCCTGGCCGGAGGCCGATGAGGCCAGCGTCGACGAGGCCGCCACCCGCAACATCGAGTGGCTCAAGGGCGTGATCGTGGCGATCCGCAATATTCGCGCCGAACTGAATATCGCGCCGGGCAAACCGCTGGAGGCTCTGTTGACCAAGGGCGACGCCTCCGACCGCGAACGGCTGGAGGCCAATCGGCCGTTTCTCGCCAAGCTGGCCAAGCTCGAGCGCCTCGACTGGCTTGATGCCCCGGACGAGGCGCCACTGGCCGCCACCCAGTTGGTCGGCGACATGGAGGTGCTGGTCCCCATGGCCGGCCTGATCGACAAGGACGCCGAACTCACTCGCCTGGCCAAGGAAATCGACAAGCAGGACAAGTTGATCGGCGGCATCGAGAAGAAGCTCGGCAACGAAAGCTTCGTGGCCAAGGCCCCCGACGCGGTGGTACAGAAGGAGCGCGACAAGCTCGACGACCTCAGCGCCAACCGCCGCCTATTGGTCGAACAGCGCGACAAGATCGCCGCGCTGTAACGTCACTGGCTCATCATCAGGCGCCGAGCACGTCATCCAAGCGTGCCAGCGCCGCTTCCAGCTGCTCAGCGGTGGTGCCGAAGTTTAACCTGACAAAGCCCGGCCAGCCGAAATCGGCGCCATCCGAGAGGGCCACGCCGACGCGCTCCAGCAGGGCCCTCTGGGGCGACTCGTCATCCTGCAGCGCCGGGGCATCACGCAGATCCAGCCAGGCCAAGTAGGTCGACTGCGGAGCCGCCATCCTGACGCCCGGCCAAGTCGCGACACGCGCCACCAGGCGCCGACGGTGCCCGCGCAAGGTCTCGAGCAACGCCTGGCGCCAGGGGTCTCCATGACGATAGGCAGCCTCGGCGGCCACCAGGCCCAGCACATTGCCATCGGGCTGAAGCCCCTTGGCCTGAGCGGCAAAGCGTCGGCGCAGGCCGGCATCGGGAATCACTGCACAGGCCGTGGTCAGCCCCGCCAGGTTGAAGGTCTTGGAGGGGGCCCAGAGGGTCAGGGTCCGCTCGGCAAGCGCCGGAAACATCGCCGCCAGCGGGCGATGACGAGCACCATCGTCGAGCAACAGGTCGCAATGCAGCTCATCGGAGACGACCAGTAGGTCGTGACGTTCGACCAGGGTCGCCAGCCCTTCCAGTTCGGCCGTGTTCCAGACCCGCCCGGTGGGGTTGTGGGGCTGGCACCACAGCAGCAGCCGGGTCCGTGGCGTGATGGCCGCTTCCAGGGCTTCGAGATCCAGCTCCCAGTCACCGTCGGGCGTCTCGGGGGGCCGCATGGCGGCCTGCTGGGGCTCACGGCCGGTACGGCTCGCCACCTGCAGGAAAGGCGGATAGATCGGTGTTACCGTCAGCACGCCATCCCCGGGCTCGGTAAGCGCCAGGCTGGCCATGTGCAGGGCCGGCACCACGCCCGGCAGCCACACCTGCCAGTCGGGCTCGATGGACCAGCCGTAGTGCTCGGCACTCCAGTCGCACAGCGACTCGCGGAGACTATCCGGCACCAGGCCATAGCCATAGACGCCATGATCGACCCGCGCGCGCAGCGCCTCGATCACCGCCGGAGGCGAATGAAAGTCCATGTCGGCCACCCAGAGCGGCAACACGTCACCGCCGAAACGGTGCCACTTCTGTGACGGCCAATCACCGTCGCTGGGGTGTCGCCGCTCGACGGGCGTGGCAAAATCGAATGTCGAGGTCATGCAGCGGCCATCCTTGTTCCGAAACAGGCGTTGAATCACGCTCTTGAGAATGAATGAAACCATGCCCCAAAGCAGCTTCTATGCCAAGGTTCGCCGTGGCCTGCCGGCGGTCATCGCCCAATGGCTGGCACTCGGCCAAGGCGATACCGACCGCCTGGCCCTGATTCTTGCCGAGACGGCCAGAGTCGCCAAGCTCGGCGAGCCAGAGGACACTCCCAGCGGCGCCATGCTCGAAGCCTGGAGCGACACCGGGCGACATGACGAGATCCCCCTCTGGGCGGGACGCACGGCGGTCTTCCTGCTGGTACAGATGCCGGCACGCCCGCAGCCGGTCGATGACGACGAGGCCTGCGCCTGGGCCTATTGCTGGCTGCGCAATCGCCAGGCCGACGATTACGAGGCGGCCGTAGCCAGCCTGCCGGAACACTTGCGCACGCCCCTGGACGCCGCCCTGAAGGCCGCCTGGATCGACCAACAGGGGTTGCGGCTCGTCTAACGACTCAGCGTCGACGGCGCGTCGGCCGCTTGGGCTGGAACCCTGCCGGCTTGGTGGCCAACCACTCGACAAAGGCCCGGATCTCCGGATGGCCCAGCAACGCCTCCCGGCTGCGGTAATGTTCGGCCAGCTCCCGCTCGGAAAGTACCGCATGCAGATGCCGGTGGCAGGGGTGACAGACCCAGAGGATCGACGCCAGCCGCTCAGCTCTATCGAAGCGACGCCGGTAACGCGCCTTGCCATGCAGCGCTCTGGGAATAAGGTGATGCCGCGTCAAGGGCGCGGCGCGTCCGCACAGCTGGCAATGTTCTGGGCGCGGCGGAGGCGACAGTTCGTGGCCGGTCATGCACGCCTCCCGGCGAATCGCCGTGCCGCCACATTTTGATTCAACAGGAAAAAGGATAACGTCATGGATGTTCCGTTCGGTTGGCAACTGGCCAAGCTGCTGGTCTCGGTCGGTGTCGTGCTGGGGCTCTCCGTCGTCGCCGAGCGTCTCAGCACCCGGGCTGCCGGCCTGCTCTCGGGCTACCCCCTGGGAACGGCCATCGCGCTGTTCTTCATCGGCCTGGAGATCTCGCCGAGCTTCGCCGCCGAAAGCGCCGTGCACACCCTGGCCGGTTTCTCGGCGACCCTGGCCCTGGGTGGCGGCTATCTGCTCTGCGGCCAGCGCGACGGTCTCCCTGGGGTTCTCGCCGGCACCGCCGGCGGCCTGGTCGCCTGGACGGTGGCCAGCCTGCTGCTGACCCGGTTCGACATCAGCCGTCTCGGCGGCACGCTGATCACTCTGGCGGCAATCCTGGCCTTCATGCGACTGTACCGCCATGTTCCGGACACCGTCGCTTCGCCGCGCGGCGGCTTTTCCTGGCCGGCGCTCGCGCTGCGCGCCGGCCTCGCCGCTGGCATCATCTTTCTGATCACCGGCCTCGCTCATGTGGTGCCCTCGGCCTGGGCCGGGGTGATGGCCGCCTTCCCGGTGACCATGTATCCCTTCCTGGTGATTCTACACCTGACCCATGGCGCCGGACCGGTCGCCACCGTCATCAAGCACTACCCTGCCGGCCTCGGTTCGCTGCTGTGCTATGCCCTATGCATCTCGCTGGTCTATGTCCCACTGGGGCTCGTCTGGGGCACCCTGGCCGGTTTCGTCGCGGCCACGCTCTGGCTGCTGGCCTGGACCCGCGGACAGGCCTGGTGGCACCGTCGGCGCGAAGCCGCGACTTGACCGAGCGCTTGCTCGGCACAATGCTGTAGTCTTCGATCACGCCTCCACCCGGCACTGCCCCGAGCCACCCGACAAGGAGCTTCCATGTTCGTACGCACCATTGAGCCGGCCTTCTACGACACCGATGCCCTGGGCCACGTCAACAATACCCGCTTGCCCGCCTGGTTCGAGCTGGCCCGCAATGATCTCTTCAAGCTGTTCACCCCGGACCTCGACCCGCGGCGCTGGCGACTGATCATGGCACGCATGGAGATCGACTACCGCGCCGAACTGCACTATGGCACCGACATCGAGATCCGCACCTACCTCTCGCGTCTCGGCAACAGCTCCTTTACCGTGACCCAGGAGGCCCATCAATCGGGTACACTGACCAACCTGGGACACACCGTGCTGGTGCATTTCGATCATGAAACCAAGCGCGCCGTGCCCCTCGAGGGTGCTCTGCGCGAGGCCCTGGCGGAACACCTGCAGCAAACGGAGCCCGAAAGCGCATGACCCCGGCGGTAAAGGCCCTGGAGCAGGCCGGCGTGGACTTCTCGCTGGCGACCTATGCGCATGACCCGCGCAGCCCCGCCTATGGCGAGGAGGCCGCACGCGCCCTGGGACTGCCGGCCGAGGAAGTCTTCAAGACACTGCTGGCGCGTCTCGATGACGGCCGGCTGGCCATGGCCATCGTCCCGGTGCCCAGCCAGCTCGATCTCAAGGCCCTGGCCCGAGCCGCCGGGGCTCGCAAGGCGAAAATGGCCGAAGCCGACGAGGCCGAGCGCGCCACCGGATATGTCGTGGGAGGCATCAGCCCGCTGGGGCAGAAGAAGCGGCTGCCCGCCTTCATCGATGCCAGCGCCGAGGCGCTGGACGTCATCCATGTCAGCGGCGGACGCCGTGGCCTGGAAATCTGTCTCGCGCCGACCGCCCTCATCACGTTGCTGAATGGGTGCTTCATCTCGTTGGCACGGGCCCCGTGACCCGAACCCGCAAGCCGAATCGGTCATAGCGTTGTCTCAGTCTCGCAACCACTCCGAGCCGATTCCCCCAAGGAGCCGCCGATGGCCATCCGCTACGACCTCTGGCTCGATCCGGAAAACGTTGCCCGCCACCACGCCGTGGAGGCCGATCTGGAACGCTACTTCATGGAGCGCTTCGCCGACTACCCGCACATTCGCTTGTTCGGGGAAGACCCTTACGATTATGATGCGCCGTTCAATCGCCTCTACGATGTGCTGATGGCTCGGGCCGTCGATTACTGTGACCGCTACTGGCGCTATGTGCCGACGCCGGAACAGCTCAACCGAACCTTCTTTCGCGCCGTGGGCCGCTCGAACAAGTTCATACGAGATGACAACGATGGTGATCCGTCCCGACACGATGCCTGACGACCGGCAACTGGCCATCATCACCGAGCAGCTGGGCCGTCCTCCCCGTGGCATCGAAGCACTGGCCGCCACCGATGGCGAGGGCACTCCGCTGGTCCTGCGCATGGCCCCCATCGTCGATGGCGCCCCCTTCCCGACCCTCTACTGGCTGTGCTCGGAACGCCTCAAGGCCGAGCTGTCACGCATCGAGGCGGCCGGCGTCATCAAACACCTGGAGGCTCGCCTGCGCGAGGAACCGGCTTTCCTGCACGCCTACCACCGCAGCCACGCCGATTACGTCGAGACCCGCTGGCGCTGCATGAGCACGGCGCAACGCGATGAAGTCCAGCGCCTCGGCTATGAGACAGTACTGCGCGAGCGCGGCATCGGCGGCATCGCCAACTGGGATCAGGTACGCTGCCTGCATACGCAATATGCCCACCACCTGTGCGGCGACAATGTCATCGGTCGCTGGCTGGACGACGAGTATGGCGTGGCCGACGTCCTGCCCTGAGCATTTCACAGGCCTCTCGGGTTCGTTCAAGGAGAAAGGAAAGGATGCCGACGTTCTGCGTCTATCTCGGCTCTCGGACTGGCCACGATACGGCCTTCCTCGATGCCGCCCGGCAATTGGGCGATGAACTGGCCACCCGTGGCCACGCACTCGTTTATGGCGGCGCCCGAGTCGGCATGATGGGGGCCCTGGCCGACCGGGTGATGGCCGCCGGCGGTGAAGTCACCGGCGTGATGCCCGATCACCTGGTCGAGCGCGAACAGGCCCACCGCGGCCTGACGCGATTGATCCGGGTCCGCAACATGCATGAACGCAAGGCCAGCATGGCGGCCCACAGCGATGCCTTCATCGCTCTGCCGGGCGGCATCGGCACACTCGAAGAGCTCTTCGAAGCCTGGACCTGGCAGTACCTGGGGCTTCACGACAAGCCCATCGGCCTGCTCGACACCCGCGCCTTCTACGCACCTCTGCTGACCTTTCTCGATGGCACCGTGACCCAAGGGTTTCTCGACCCCGCTACCCGCGCCAACCTCATCGACGCCACCACAGCGCCCGATCTTCTCGACGCTCTGGAACAGCGCCTCGACGGATATTGATGCCAAGCATGCAGGCGCGGGCCCCATGCGGCGTCCCTCGGCGAGTGACGGAATCGTTCGTCAGGGGCAGCCGCCGAGAGTTCGCTGGTAGGTCTGCTGAAGCAACTGGGCGTCCTCCCCCGCACGATGCCGGAGGATGCCCTGCTCATGAATGATCGTCTCCTTGGTGTCGCTCCAGCGCTCGAGCTGGGACTCGCTGAGCAGACGGCGCAACGCTTCGAGACGGAAGGCCGGCAGCATGCCGGCATGATGGAACAGAAGCGACAACCAGGTATTGTCGTACCCCCAGCTATCGCTGTAGGCGATCCCGATATCGCTGAGCTCGTCATTTAGCCAGCGTGCTACCTGGCGAACCGGATAACCTTCACGTTGTAACCGTGCTCGCGAGATGCCATGCAGCAGTTCTGCCTTGGGATCCCAGTGGGTCCACTCTTCCAGGGGCTGGATGAGAAAGGCGCAGACGCTACCGTCGGTCCGGGCCAGACCGATCTCGATGGGGTAACTGCCGCGTCCGAAACCGGACGCTTCGATATCCAGCAGTGTCGGTAGCGTCACGGGGTGGAGAGTCCTTGATGAGGGCCGCCGCGCTGGCGTGTCGGCCAGTGGTCACAGTCTCGTCTATGAGACGCATAGCCCTAGTGTCGCGCCCCGGCTTCTCGCATGTCCAGTGACTCGAGCGAACCGGTAAATTGATCGGCCAGGCGTTGCCAGTATGCCGTACGTTCGGCGTCGATCGGCAAGCCCAGCTCGCCGACACGGTAGGCGCGGGCCAGGCGCGCGGCAGCCTGAGGATGCCCCTCTTCGCCGGCGCGGGCATACCAGGTCACGGCATGGTCTTCGCGGCGCGGGTACTGGGCGCAACCATGCTCATGGATCTGCCCGGCGCGAAACTGGGCGCGGGTATCACCACC
The DNA here is from genome assembly GCF_032334135.1 of Halomonas sp. I1. NCBI lineage: Bacteria > Pseudomonadati > Pseudomonadota > Gammaproteobacteria > Oceanospirillales > Halomonadaceae > Halomonas > Halomonas sp. I1. The sequence goes on along the minus strand of NZ_JAVXUS010000011.1, from coordinate 4,734 downwards.
GTGTGCCGCCTCGATCACATAGCGCGCACCGCGAGCTTTGTCCTGGGGGGAAACGCCGCGATGAAACAACATGTGACCATACTGCGCGAGGGCAGCAGGATGGCCGGCATCGGCACATCGCTGGAAGAGATGCATGGTCAACTTCTGGGTCCGCGGCGAGCGTGGCAACCAGCGAGTATGCACGAGCTGTTGTGCCAGACGGTACTCGAGCCGAGTAAACAGTGACGATGCCTGCGGCATGGCAAACAATCCTGCTTCCTGAGGTTCGATTCGAAAGTGACGTCGAGCACCACCCTGTGTCCGGCGTCGTTCCCAAGATCTCGCTGGCCGCTCGGACTCCGCCGTGCCAACGGGAAGGCAAGCATACGCCTGGCTCCGCAGCGACTCAACCCCTCGGCGTTTACGCTCTCGTCTCCCCCCGCTACCATGCCTGTCGAACCGATTTTTCACCTTTTTGCGAGGACGACGGATGCAGACGCGCCCCCTGGGCAACACCGGCATCGAGGTCAGTCGGTTATGCCTCGGCACCATGACCTTCGGCGAGCAGAACAGCGAAGCCGAAGCCCATGAACAGCTCGACCGAGCGGTATCCTTCGGCATCGACTTCATCGATACCGCCGAAATGTACCCCGTGCCTGCCGACGCCGCGACACAGGGTCGCACCGAGCGTTACATCGGCAACTGGCTGGCTTCTCGCGGTTCCCGTGACGATATCATTCTCGCCACCAAGGCAGCCGGCCCGGGGGTCGGCCACTTGCGAGGCGGCTCCCGTCTGACTCGGGAACAGATCCATCAAGCCATCGATGCCAGTCTAGCGCGACTGCGCACGGACTATATCGATCTCTACCAATTGCACTGGCCCGATCGCCGCAGCAATTTCTTCGGCCGCCTCGGCTATGAACCCGACGAGCAAGAGGACGCCGTCGCCCTGGAAGAGAGCCTCGCGGCACTCCAGGAGCTGGTGAAGGCGGGCAAGGTACGGGCCGTGGGGTTGTCCAACGAGACGCCCTGGGGGGTGATGCGAGCCCTGCATCTGGCCGACCGCATGGGACTCCCCCGTATCGCCTCGGTGCAGAATCCCTACAGCCTGCTCAATCGCACCTTCGAAGTCGGCCTGGCCGAAATCGCCCACCGCGAAGACGTCGGCCTGCTGGCTTATTCCCCCCTGGGCTTCGGGGTGTTGTCCGGCAAGTACCTGGACAATGCACGACCCGAAGGCGCTCGCCTGACACTCTATGAGCGCTTCCAGCGCTACACGACGCCACAAGCCGAGCAGGCCACCCGCGCCTATGTCGACATCGCCCGCGCGCACGGCCTCGATCCCGCCCAGATGGCCTTGGCCTTCGTGAACTCGCGCCCCTTCCTGACCAGCAACATCATCGGCGCCACCACCATGGCGCAGCTAGAAAGCAACCTGGCCAGCGAATCGCTGCGTCTGGACGACGAGGTCCTGGAAGCCATCGAGGACGTGCACCGACGCTTGCCCAACCCCTGTCCCTGACCGATACGCCCGGGGCTATCGGCATGATAGCCCCGTCCTCGGCATGGCCTTGATATAATCGACCCACTTCACCAGGTACAGGAGCGCCCCATGCTGAGCGTGATTTCCCCGGCCAAGAAACTGGACTTCGAGACGCCGGCCACCACGTCCCGGCACACCCAGCCGGACTACCTCGACCACAGCCAGACACTGATCGATATCCTGCGGGACCTGTCACCTCAGCAGATCAGCGAGTTGATGGGCGTCAGCGACAAGATTGCCGGACTCAACGCGGCACGCTTCGCGGAATGGCATACTCCCTTCACGCCGGATAACGCCAAGCCGGCCGCCCAGGCCTTCCAGGGCGACGTTTATGTCGGACTCGAGGCAGACCGCTTCGATGATACCGATAACGCCTTCGCCCAGGATCACTTGCGTATCCTATCCGGCCTGTATGGCCTGCTGCGGCCTCTGGACCTCATCCAGCCCTATCGCCTGGAAATGGGCACCAAGCTGACGAATCCTGCCGGCAAGGACCTGTACGCCTTCTGGCGCGATGAGCTGACCACGGCCCTCGACAGGGCCGTGGCCGACAGCGGCAGTGCAGTACTGGTCAACCTCGCCTCCAACGAATACTTCAAGTCCATCGACGCCAAGCGCCTGAGTGCCCGGGTCATCACGCCGGTCTTCAAGGACGAGAAGAATGGCCAGTACAAGATGATCAGCTTCTATGCCAAGAAAGCACGTGGCTTGATGGCTGCCTGGATGATCCGGCAACGCCTGGAGGATCCAGAGGCTCTCAAGGCATTCGACGTCGCCGGCTATCGCTTCGACGCCGCCATGTCGGATGGCGATACCCTGGTCTTCTGCCGTGACGAGAAGGACCGCGTCTAGGAGACTGTACTAGGTAAAAACCAGCGGACGCGATGCGCGCTCCTTGAGAAAACGCCGATGAATGTCCTTGAAGCGGGTATCGTCGCAACGCTCCAGCCATTCGTAGGCCACCATGTCGGCGCTCACTACCTGGGCGCCGGCCTGCTCCATGCGGCGACGGGCCAGCGACGCCTCATCCCGACGTCGGCTGCTCGTGGCCTCCGCCAGCCAGGCAACGCCATATCCCGCCTCACACAGTGCCAGCCCCGTCTGCAATACGCAGATATGCGCCTCCGCGCCGCACAGGACGATCTGCCGACACCCGGTAGCGGCCAATGCCTGTGCGAACCCGGGTTCGGCATGGGCATTGAAATGCGTCTTGCGCCACATTCGGGGAGCCTCGAGCGACGCCAACAGGGACGGCGCGCTCTCCCCCAGCCCTTCCGGATACTGTTCGGTCAGCCACACCGGAACGTCCAGTGCCTCGGCGACACCTCCCAGCCATGACGCTTCCTCGACCGCCTGTTCACCGAACTCGAGAACCGGCAGCAGGCCAACCTGCAGATCGATGACCAACAACAGACTCGTATCCCGATGCATGCGCATGGTGGCCTCCAGACAAGGGAGATAAACGGTGCCCGGCTCCAGCTTAGTCGCTAGAATGTCAGCTTCGAAAGACCACCGGCCCACGGCCACTACGGAGACCCCTCGATGCGTCACTTCCTCGTCATGCTCATTATCGGCATGTTCGGCTTCGGCCTCGCCGTCGATCATGCCGATGCGCGCCGCCTGGGAGGCGGCAAGAGCGTCGGCAGCTACTCCCGGACCATCAGCCCGCAGAGCACCAGCACATCACGAGCCAGCTCCACCGCCCAGCGCAAGCCCTCCAGTGGATTATCACGATTCGCCGGCCCCTTCGCCGGCATGCTGGCAGGAGGCCTGCTGGCCTCACTCTTCTTTGGCGGTGCCTTCGATGACCTGCGCCTGATGGACATCCTGTTGATCGCCGGTGCCGGTTTCCTGCTCTTTCGCCTGTTGGTGCGTCGTCGTACCGCCACGGCGGGTGTCCCTCACCACGCTACCCCGGAAGCCGACGCCCAGGCATTCCAGTCCTCCACTGCCATGGGGCACCCGACCCAACTCGGCGTAGAGCCTTCCTGGTTCGACAAGGAGCGTTTCCTGGGGGGCGCCAAGGAGCATTTCATGACGCTGCAGCGCGCCTGGGACAACAATGACTTCACCCTGATCCAGGACTATGTCACACCAGAGCTCTATAACCTGCTGCGCCAGGAGCGAGCAGAGCACCCGGCCAACAACCATACCGAGATCGTACGGCTCGTCGCGGAGCTCGGCAGTGTCCACGAAACCGACCAGCAGACCGAAGCGAGCGTGCTGTTCCACGGCATTCTTGAAGAGAACGGGGCACGCAACGAGTTCAACGAGACCTGGCACTTGATACGTGAACGCCGTGACGAAGCCCCCTGGTACGTGCAGGGTATCGAGCAGAATCCCGCTACCTGATGCCGCCAGGACCTCCAGCTACGAGAAAGGCCGGGCACTTGCCCGGCCTTTCGTCTCTTCTGCGTTCCAGAGCGACAGTCTATTACTGTTGCGCCTCGTCGGCAGCTTCCTGAGTTTCTTCACCCGCTGCTTCCATGGCCTCACCAGTGCTGTCCATGGCGTCATCGGCTGCATCGCTGACACTGTCACCGGCATCTTCCACAGCCTGATCCACGTTCTCAGCGGCCGAGTCCATTGCGTCACCGGCGTCATCCACGGCATCTTCGGTGCTTTCTGCCGCAGAGTCCATGGCGGATTCTGCCTCATCCGCTGCGCTTTCCGCGGCGTCGTCGGCTTCGTCCATGGCATCACCGGCACCATCCGCCGCTTCATCGGCCGCCTGCTCGGTCTCCTCGGCGGCTTCATCCATCGCCGACTCCGCATCGCCAGCCGCATCCTCGGTGCTCTGTGCAGCTTCATCCGCTGCCTGTTCGGTGCTCTCGCCCGCTGACTCCGAGCCTTCATCCTCGCCGTTGCAGGCCGCCAGTCCAACCGTTGCCGTGCCGACCAGCAGCATCAGGGCCAGCTTGCGCAGAATGTGCTGTTTCATCGTGCTCCTCCTGAGATCACCGTGATATCCATCGGGGTATTGCCTGTTCACCCTAGTCGTCCTGGCCGCAACTTGCCAACCGATTCAGGACCTTGGCCGGTCCACTCCATGATCCTTCAACATTCTGAATGCGGCGTCGCCAGACAGCGTCACCATGGGTCCCCCAACAACATGGCAGGGGCGCCGTTCCTTCATTCGGACATAAAAAAATCCCCCGGGAAGGCCCGGGGGATTTTTTTGATGTAAGTGCCTGACGATGACCTACTCTCGC
>NZ_JAVXUS010000010.1:0-113939 GCF_032334135.1 Halomonas sp. I1 | reverse complement strand
CAGCACCAGCCAGGCAGCGATGCGGCCGCAGGCTGCCACGCCCCGGTCGAAGGCGTTGCGCACCGGATCGGGGGGTGCGGTCACGGCCGGGGCTGCCGATCCCTCCGGGCGACGGGAATCTCGAGTCATGGTAACTCCTCAACGAAGTGGCGCGCCCCGAGGGACGCGCCGCGTCCGGTCATGTCATCGGGCCGCTCCGCGTCGGCCCGGTGCGTCTCACATCAGATTATGGTTTTCCAGATAACCCACCACGGAGTCGTAGAACTCCTGGGTAATCTCGTTCTTCTCGGCCCAGTTGGCCCACTCGTCCTTGGCAATGTTGCGGAACTTGACGCGTTCCTCCGCCGGCAGGTCGATGATCTCGATGTCCGGGTTGTTACGCGCCTCGCGCACGGCTTCCAGGTCACGAGTCTTGAGCTCGGCGACCATCTCGTAGGCCAGGCTGTCCACGGAGGTCTCGAGGATCGACTTGAGGTCCTCCGGCAGGCCGTCCCAGATTTCCTTGTTCACCGACACCGATACCATCGGCAAGGAGTGGAACCCGGGATAGAGCGGGTAGGGAGCGAACTCATGCAGCCCCTGGGCCTGGTTGGTAGCGAATACCGTATAGTCGGCGGCATCGATCACGCCCTTCTCCAGGCCGGTATAGACCTCGGAGCCCGGCAGGTTGACCGGGGTGGCACCGGCCGCTTCGAAGATGTTGTAGACCATGCCCTCGGGGGCGCGAAGCTTGAGGCCCTTCATATCCTCGACAGAACGAATCGGCTTGGTGGAGGGCAAGGACTCCAGACCCGTGGCGGCAGCACCGATCAGGTGCAGGCCATAGGGTTCGACGAGCTCGTTGTAGAGCGCCTCGCCACCGGCGTTGTTCATGTAGTCGAGGAAGTCATAGGGGTCGCTCCAGGCCCCCACCAGATTCCCCATCATGCCGAAGGCCGGATTCTGCCCGGTGAAATAACTGGGGTCGGTCAGGTGGCCCTGCAGAATGCCGGATTTCACCGCCTGCAGGGTCTGGTTGGCCTGAACCACGGCGCCGACCGGCAGGATCTCGATGGCGATACGGCCATCGGACATCTGCTCGACGTTCTCGGCCCAGGCCTTCTTCATCTCGAATTGAGGCTCCCCGGCGGTTTCCGAGGTCTGGAAGGTCCATTCGTATTCAGCGGCCTGAGCATCGATGGCCAGGGCGCCAAGCACGGCGACGGTCAGGGTCTTGAGTGGCATGCGAGACATCATGAGGCTTCCTTATCGCTTGTTGTTGAAACGGTTGTCGGGACTTCGATGGCGGGAACACTGGGCATCAAGTCCTCGAGGCCCAGATCCCGTCCGGTGCGTTCCAGCACCGCCAGCGCCGCTTGGGCGGCCTGTTGAGGCTGACGCAGGCGAATCGCCTCCATCACCCGGCGATGGCGTTCCATGCTGTCGTTGAGCTCATCGGCGCTATGGTTGGATTTCTCCACCAGCAGCGCGATGGCCGGTTTGAGAACGTGGCTGATCTGTGCCCAGACCAAGTTGTGCGAGGCCGCGAAGATCGCCTCGTGGAAAGCCACGTCGTAATCGTTATGGGAGATGCCCTGCCAGTGCAGGTCATCATGCTCCAGAGCGCGAATCATGCCCTCATGGGCGGATTCGATGGCCAACAAGTCCGCCGCTGTGGCGTGCTCCGCCGCCAGACGCGCCACATAGGGCTCCACCGCCACCCGAAAGGCGAAGATCTCACGCTGGATACGTGGGTTCGGTTGAGCGAAGCGTGCCATCCAACCGCTGACACGCGGATCCAGCAGGTGCCATTCCTGCAGGGCACGCACCCGCGAGCCCTGCCCGGAAATGCGCGTCAGCAGGCCCGCCGCCACCAGAGTCTGCAGAGCACTGCGCACCGTGCTGCGGCTGACGCCGAAGCGCTCGCAGAGATCCAGTTCCTTGGGCACGAAGTCACCCGGCACATACTCCCCCGCAAAGATGGCCTCGGCGAGGAAGTCGGCGATATCAGGGCTCGACGCGCGTCGAGGGTCGGAAGCGGCAGAAGACATGGCGTGCCTGTACGGGTTGAGAATCGATCGATGTGTCTGACTTCATTTTATCTATGTCGGACATAGCTTCGGATAAAATCGGACACAATGCTTTTAGACTTTAGTCCCCATCATGGTTGTCCCGTGACTTTCCATCGTCAGGACTCGGGTGTAGGGTGCGACATCAGGCGTCACGCGCCGCATCTACAACTCGATGAGGAGAAGACGGTACCGCCCCATGACGACATCCCCGACCGTGGTCTTCGGTGGCACCGGATTTCTCGGTGCCACCCTGGTGCGAGAACTGGTGGAGAGCGGCCGGCCGACACGCCTGGTGGCACGCCGCCCCGTCTGGCCATCATGGGCGGAAGACGGCGACCCCCTGGAGGTTCTCGAGGCTGACATCCGCGATGGGCATCGCGTTGCCGAGGTGTTGGAAGGGGCCGGTGCAGTGGTCAACACGACCAGTCTGTATGTTCCGTCGCGGCGACTCGGCTTCGAGGATATTCATGTCACGGCGGCGGCCGAGCTGGCCCGGCAGGCACGGGCGGCCGGTATCGACCGACTGGTACAACTATCCGGCATCGGCGCCACCCTCGACTCGCCCTCGGCCTATGTTCGCGCCCGGGCACACGGCGAGACAGCGGTGCTGGATATCCTGCCCAAGGCCATCATCCTGCGGCCCAGCGTCCTCTTCGGGCGGAACGACGCCTTCCTGTCCAGCCTGGCGGGGCTCACGCGCCTCCCCGCGATCCCGCTGTTCGGGCGTGGTCGCAGCCAACTGCAGCCGGTGCATGTCGTGGACGTGGCCCGTGCCATCGTCAGGCTCACCGCCGCCGACCGGCCACGACGCTATCTCTTCGAACTGGGCGGCGCCGATATTCTCAGCTATCGCGAAGCGCTCACCCTGGTGATGCAACACCTGGGGCGAGAACGTCCGCTCGTACCCCTGCCCTTCGCCGCCTGGCATGCACTGGCCTTCGGACTCGGCGGGTTGCCCTCCCCTCCCTTGACACGCGATCAGGTCATTCTCATGCAAAGCGACAACCGAGTCAGCGAGGGCGTGGGCACCTTCGCCGACCTGGGAATTCGTCCCCGGGCCTTGCGGGAAAGCCTGCCGGACTGCCTGCCGAGAGGATGATTGTCGGGGCGGCACTTACCGCCAGCTACCCGACCGGGGAGAAAACTGCTAGCGTAGAGCACACCCCCTTATAAAGGAGAAGACGATGGATACCTCGATCAACAATGTCGTCACCCAGTCCCTGGTCATGCAGCAGGCCCAGACCGCCCAGCAGGCTCAGATGCAGATCTTCAAGTCGGCGCTGGATACCCAGCAGCAGCAGGTGACGGCGCTGATGGAATCGGCATCCGTCGAGCCTCGGCTGGCCAGTGACGGCCCTCTGGGCACACAACTCAACACCTACGCCTGACCCGCCGCTACGACAGCCCGTACTCGCGCTCCACCCGCGCCACCCTCACCCGGTAGTGCGAGTACCAGACCTCTCGGCCCATGCGCTGTGCTTCGCGATGCTCGACCTGGGCCTTCCAGCGCCGGATCGAATCGAGATCCGCCCAGTAGGACACCGTGATGCCGATCGCCTCGCGCGCCGACTCCACGCCGAGAAAGCCGGGCTGCTGCGACGCCAGTCGCATCATGCGCTCGGCCGTCTCGTCATAGCCGGCCACGACATCGGTACGCCGTGACGAGAAGATGACCGCGTAATACGGCGGTTCAGGAGTTTCAGCAAGCATAGGGGCGACTCCGCTTCGCGTTCGTCGAGACAGGCGCCAGCGAGTGCCTCACGGCGCACCGACAAGGTACGTCACAAGGCCCGGGGGCCCGACGATTCACCGATATCCTCGAACCATAGATCGGGGGAAGAAGCGATAAAGCCTTCCATCAGGGCAATGCACGCCGGCTCCTGCTGCACCTCGACCTCGACGCCATGCGAGAGCAGACGCGCCTCTTCGCCCTGGAAGGTCCGGTTCTCGCCGATCACTACCCTGGGAATGCCGTACAGCAGGATCGCGCCCGTGCACATCGCACAGGGCGACAGTGTCGTGTAGAGCGTCGAATCGCGATAGATATCGGCGGACTGGCGCCCGGCGTTTTCCAGCGCGTCCATTTCGCCATGCAGGACGGTGCTGCCGAGCTGGACTCGACGGTTGCGGCCGCCGCCGATGATCACTCCGCGGTGCACCAGGACCGAGCCGATGGGGATACCGCCCTCGTCGAGCCCCGCACGAGCTTCGTCCAGGGCGGCCTGCATGAAATGGTCCATGATCGACACTCTCCTCGCTGACTGGGTTAATCCATCCACTCCAGCCTACGTCGAGCCCCACCCTATCGCCAGCTCGAAGGTCCGTCGCCATGAGCGCTGCAAGCGCACGAAAGCATCAATTGCTCGATACTCGCGATATCACTGGATGATTAGGCCAATCAATGGATTTTCGACAGCAATCCTTGCCATTTTTTTGCATCCATGAAGAATGGCCCCGCATTCATTGAGATCACGAGCATATCGACATCATGGCATTCTCACTTTCCGAACTTTTCAAGGACCTGATGGCCGCCGGCAACGGCCTGATCTGGGGGTCCTTGCTGATCTATCTGCTGATCGGTGCGGGCCTGTACTTCACCGTCATGACACGTGGCATCCAGTTCCGCTACTTCGGCCACATGTTCAAGCTGCTGCGCCATTCACGCAGCGCCGACGGCGGCATCTCCTCCTTCCAGGCGCTTTCCACCAGTCTCGCCGCCCGGGTCGGCACTGGTAACCTGGCCGGCGTCGCGGTCGCCATCTACTTCGGCGGCCCCGGTGCCATCTTCTGGATGTGGATGACGGCCCTGGTCGGCATGGCCACCAGCTTCGTCGAATCCACCCTGGCCCAGGCCTACAAGACAGACCACGGCGATGGCACCTTCCGCGGCGGCCCGGCCCGCTACATCTCGCAGGGCCTGGGGCTGCGCTGGCTGGCAGCGCTGTTTTCCATCTGCCTGATCATCGCCTTCGGCCTGGCCTTCAACAGCGTGCAGTCCAACTCCATCGCGCTGGCCATGGAGGAAGCCTTCTCCCTTCCTCCCTGGGCCGTCGGCGTGGTCCTGGTCGTGGCGGTAACGCCGATCATCTTCGGTGGCCTGAAGTCCATCGCCCGGGTCGCCGAACTGATCGTGCCGGTCATGGCCGCCATCTACCTGCTGCTGGCCGTCGTGGTGGTGCTGCTCAACATCACCGAGCTGCCGGCGGCCATCATGACCATCTTCAAGAGCGCCTTCGGCCTCGACCAGGCTGCCGGAGGCGCTGCCGGCTACGCCATCTCCCAGGCCATCATGAACGGCATCAAGCGCGGCCTGTTCTCCAACGAGGCAGGCATGGGCTCGGCCCCCAACGCCGCTGCCACCGCGTCCACCCAGCCAAACCATCCCGCCGCCCAGGGCTTCATCCAGATGCTCGGTGTCTTCTTCGACACCCTGGTCATCTGTACCGCCACCGCCGCCATCATCATCATGGCGGGTCCAGAGCTGCTCGCCGGTGACGAAGCCAACGGCATCCAGCTCACCCAGATCGCGCTGTCGCATCAGATCGGTGACTGGGCCAGCATGTTCATTGCCGTGGCGATCCTGCTGTTCGCCTTCACCTCGGTGATCGCCAATTACTCCTATGGCGAAACCAACGTGGAGTATCTGGCCGGCGCCCGATACGCGCCCGGCGCCATCCTGATCTATCGGCTGGCGGTGCTGGCCATGGTAATGATCGGCGCGGTGGCAAACCTCGGCCCGATCTGGAGCTTCGCCGACCTGTCGATGGGCATGATGGCATTGATCAACCTGGTGGCGATCCTGCTGCTCTCGCCGGTGGCCATTGCCCTGTTCCGGGATTACGAGCGCCAGCTCAAGGATGGCCTGGAGCCCAACTTCGATCCGCGTCGCTTCCCGCGGCTGAATGATCGCATCGACCCCAAGGCCTGGCCCAGGGGCGCCGACAAGGCCTGACCCCATTCCGAAGGAGGCCACGGTGCGTGCCGTGGCCTCCGTGCCGAACTCGGACAAGCCGGCCGGGAGCGTGGCGGAGAAATTCCCGACCCGATGGGCCAGGCTTGTCACCATCGCCACGACCATGGAAGATCACCCTCTGAACCCGTGATTCTGGAAAGGAGTGTATCCATGGCCGTTCCACGTATTCTGGTATTCGCCGGCAGTGCCCGCGAGGCCTCCTTCAACAAGCGTCTGGCGAAGCTCGCTGCGGCACGCATCGAAGCGCTCGGTGGCCAGCCTACCTTCATCGACCTGCGCGACTATCCCATGCCGCTCTATGACGGCGATCTGGAGGAGGCGGAGGGACTGCCCGACAATGCCCTGGCGTTGAGGGAACTGCTCGCCGAGCATCAAGGCCTGCTGATCGCCTCGCCGGAATACAACGGCTTCGTCACGCCGCTGTTGACCAACACCATCGACTGGCTCACTCGTCCCCATCAGGGCGAGAGCGGGCTCGCCCTGTTCAAGGAGCGCCACGCCGGCCTCGTTGCCGCCTCCCCCGGCGGCCTGGGCGGTCTTCGCGCCCTGAATCACCTGCGCCAGTTGCTCACCAATATCGGCGTGACGGTACTCCCCGACCAGCTTGCCGTCGCGAAGGCCGGTGACGCCTTCGATGCCGAAGGCCGCCTCGCCAACACCGCTCAGGGCGACGCACTGGATGGACTCTGCCAGCGGCTGGTCACCACCCTGAATCGATTGCACGCCGACTGATACCACGCGCCCTCGTCATCGGCGGGGCACGCAAGTCCCGGGGGACGATGACGAGGCTTCCCCCTCCTCGGCATCTGCCAGCACATCCCCGGGATTGCGCAACGGGCAGCTCTTCAACGACAGGCAACCACAGCCGATGCATCCATCGAGCTGATCGCGCAACGCGATCAGACAGTCGATTCGCTCATCCAGCGCACTACGCCACTGCTCCGACAAGTGTCGCCAGTCCTCGGCATCGGGCGTGCGGGACGTGGGCAGGTCATCCAGCGAGGCCTTGATCTCGGCCAGCGGCATTCCCGTGCGCTGGGCGATCTTGATCACGGCCACGCGGCGCAGCACATCCCGGGAGAAGCGCCGCTGATTACCCGCGTTGCGAGTGCTCTCGATCAACCCCTTGGCCTCGTAGAAATGCACGGTGGATACCGCGACGCCACTGCGTCGGGCGACATCTCCCACCGTCAACGACTGCTTTCGAGGATTCAGCCTGCGATTCGTCATCATCCTTCCTGCCTTGACCTCAAGTCTGGTTGAGGAAATATCGTGCCGAACGTCACCCCCCGGCACAAGCCCGGCCATCCCACCCCGTCTTTCGAGAGACCATCATGGAAACCACCCTGACCGATCGTTCGACACAACGTCCATGGCCTCTGATGCCTGCCATTATCCTGGTCATGCTGGTGGGGCTGAACCTACGCCCCTCGATGCTTGGACCCAAACGGTATTGCCATGAATGACATTCCAAGGGCGCCCTTGCCCAGGACGCCCCCGCAGCGAACGCGATACGAAGGAAGACATGAAAGGCGTCAACGCCTACGCGGCGACAAGACGGCAGTCGAATGCCTCGGCCACGGCGATAAGGCACTGTCATTGTCGAGTGGAAGGCGAGTGTCCAGACAGGTGTCGCATCAATTCTGCTCCTTCTCGATGGTCAAGGCGACCAGCCGCACGACCAGCGGCCTGACGATCAGGACGCACACGAAAGCCACCGGCATGGCCAGGATATAGGCGTGCAGTACACGGCCCATGAACCCCGGCGCCATGCCCTCGTTGATCAGAGTGATCACCAGCGTCATCAGAAACGCCATGATCGATGCCATGTAGAAGGCGAACACCACCGGCGTGAACCGGCTTGGCAGCCCACGCCTGGCCACCAGCCGACGCACTCCTCTCGAGCGCTCGTGTCGCGGGGATATCATCGATCGGTTCATCGTTTCTCCTCGGTGGCTCGTTCTCGGAAAGCGTTACCCTAGCCCAGCCCTGGGTCTCTCACTAGACGCCCACCGCCAATCTCACTATAAACGTCTGCTTACGAATAACCCTTCTCATACGTCGGAAAACCATATGGACACCTTGCGCGCCATTACCTGCTTCACCAGCGCCGTGGAAGCCGGCAGCATTGCCGGCGGCGCCAAGCGACTGGGCATCAGCCCGGCAGCCGCGAGTCAACAACTCGCCCGCCTGGAGGCCCATCTGGATACCCGGTTGTTGACCCGTACCACACGCCGCCTGGGACTCACCGACAGCGGGACCGCCTACTATGCCCGAGTCAAGCATATTGCCCGGGACATCGAACGGGCCCACGACGCCATCGCCAGCTTGCGTCACGAACCTCGCGGCCATCTGCGCATTGCCTCCACCGCCGCCTTCGGACGACACGTGCTGGCACCGTTGATCCCCGACTTCACACGCCGTTATCCCCATCTTTCCCTCGAGATACTCACCACTGATCGTCACGTCGACCATATCGGTGAAACCGTCGACGTCAGCGTGCGCTTCGCGCCGCAACTGGAGGAAGGGCTGGTCGCCCGACGCATTGCCTCGATTCCCTTCTTCTTCTGCGCCTCCCCTGACTACCTGGCACGCGCCGGTACGCCTCGCGAACCGGAAGACCTCAAGGAACACGACTGCCTGGTCTTCCGCTTCCCTCGGGACGGCCGTTTTCTAAGCTGGGGGTTCATCCGGGATGGCCTGCGCTTCGAGCCCGATACGCGCGTCGCCATGATCAGCGACGACATCGATGTCCTGGCCCAGATGGCATTGCAAGGAGGCGGCATCACGCGGCTGGCGGCATTCATCGCCCGACCGCATCTCGACCGGGGACACCTGATATCGCTGTTCGAGACGAACCGCCGCACCTCGGCGCGCGCCGTCTCGGAGCCCATGGATATCTACCTGTGCGTCGGCGACCGACGCGACCTGACCCCGAAAGTCCGGGCCTTCATGACGTTTCTGATCGAGTCTCTGCCGGTCGAATGGCGTCCCGAGTAACGTCGGCTATAACCGACCTTGCCGAGCCAGTCGCCGCCTGACCCAGCGATCGTACCACCAGGTCAGCACGGGCTTGAGCACGGGCAGGCCGATGAGCACGGCCAGGGGGCGCAACCCGGGAATACGGCGCATCAGCAGGATATAGGCATCCATGCCCCGGTGCAGCGCACCCTCGGCATCCTCCACATGCAGCGAGAGCAAGGCCTCTTGAACCGTGACGCCGTGCTCATTCAACACGGCCTCGTGGGTATTGGCATCCAGCCATTCCACCGATTCCGAGTACCGCGCCAGCCGCTCATAGCGACGTCGTTCGCGACGGCAGAGCGGGCAGGCTGCGTCATAGTAGACTTTCAGCGGGGAAGCATCGCGCACGGCACCTCCGAGTCTCTCACTCAATGGCGCCGGACAGACCGTCCAGCTCGTGATCATCGACCCCCAGCATGCGCAAGATCTGCCGCTGGGAAGCCTCCAGCAGCTGACGCCGCTCTGCCTCGTCGGGAAGGCTCTTGGCGATGGCGACGGCTCCCACCAGAGAGGCCAGGATGGTCCGGGACTTCTCGGCGATCAGTTCACGATCCGGCTCGAAAGGGAGTTTCTTCAGACGGCTCAAGGCAATCAGCCGCGTCTCCAGCATCTTGCGCATGCGGAGATAGGAGGCTTCGAACAGCGTCTTGATCTCGGCATTGTCATTGCCGATCTCGTTGAACAGTACCGTCTCCGGGCCCGGCGCACGCTTGCGCTCCAGTTCCTGCAGGTTCCAGCAGTTGGCCGCCAGGGCCGTCAGATGTTTCACCGACAAGGGGCCCTTGACCAGGCGCGCCGCACGGCTGTTCTTGAGCGCTTCACGGATGGAGGCGTCATAAAGAGCTTCCTTCGACGCGAAATGCGCATAGAAAGCGCCATGGGTCATCTTCGCCTGCTTCATGATCTGCCCGATGGAGACCTTGTCGAAGCCATGGCGACAGAACAATTCCGTGGCGGCGGTCAGGATGCGCTCTCGAGACCGCGCCTTGTGAGCAGCGGAATACGGCATGGAAACCTCGTCCTCGCGCGACAGAATATTACCTTGATCATATATAGCCCGGTGCTAGGTTGGCCGCGACTCACGAATCTTCAGGAGGCACCATGACGTCCCCTATCGTCATCACTGGCATGGGCATGATCGGCCCGCTCGGCAATGGCGTCAAGGCAACCTGGGAGCGCCTGCTGGCGGGCCATTCCGGCATCGGCCCCATCACGCGCTTCGATACCGGCGAGTTGCCGATCACCATCGCCGGCCTGGTCCCCGACCTCGACGAAGACCACGACGCGGGCTTCGACCCCGACACCATCGCCGACGCCAAGGAACGCCGCAAGCTCGATCTTTTCAGCCTCTATGCCATGGCCGCCGCGCAACAGGCCCTGGAGCAGGCCGACTGGTTCCCCGGGAATGCTGCCGACCGAAGTGCCACTGCCACCATCGTGGCCTCGGGCATCGGCGGCTTTCCCACCATCACTCGAGCGCAGGAAACCCTGGCGAACCGCGGTCACCGGCGCCTGTCGCCTTTCACCGTACCGGCCTTCCTGGCCAACATGGCCGCGGGCAACCTGTCGATTCGCCATGGCTTCACCGGGCCATTGGGATGTCCCGTCACGGCCTGTGCGGCAGGCATCCAGGCCATCGGCGATGGCATGCGTCTACTGCGCAGCGGCGAGGCCGAAGTCGCCCTGGTGGGCGGCGCCGAAGCCTGCGTCGACCCGCTATCGCTGGCCGGTTTCCACGCCTTGAAGGCCCTTTCCACGGAGCGCGACACCCCGACACGCGCCTCTCGCCCCTTCGACAAGGTGCGCAATGGCTTCGTCATGGGGGAAGGCGCGGGTTTGATGGTGATCGAAACCCTGACCCACGCCGAGGCACGCGGCGCCACGCCACTCGCCATACTCAGCGGCTACGGCACCAGCGCCGACGCCCACCACATCACCGCCGGCCCCGAGGACGGCGCCGGGGCCGCCGCCGCCATCCAGGCCGCTCTGCGCATGGCCGGACTGCCCGCCAGAGAGATCGGTTACGTCAACGCCCATGCCACCTCGACACCGGTCGGTGACCGGGCCGAGATCGCGGCGCTCCGACGGGTATTCGGCGAAGGACTCGGCGCGGTCCCCATCTCCTCGACCAAATCGGCCACCGGCCATCTGCTGGGTGCCGCTGGCGGCGTCGAGAGTGTGATCACCAGCCTGGCGGTGAGGCACGGCAGGTTACCGCCGACCCTCAACCTGGACACCGTTGACGACGACATGCACGACCTGGACTTCATTCCCGGCTCGTCACGCGAACAATCGACCCGGCATGCGCTGTGCAATGGTTTCGGTTTCGGCGGCGTCAATGCCTCCCTGATCGTCAGCCGCTTCTATTAACCTGGCAATCAAATAGATCGTCCTGATCTATCTGATTGTCGCCCGCACCACGCTGGCGCAGATGCGTGGATCTTCTGGTGTGGCGCGGGCTCGCGCCGGCCTGACGGCCGGCGGCGGCACATCCCTGTGCCGCGATTAACCCGACATCAAAGCTTGCCGGGTTAAGAGTTGTGCTCCGTGCGCCTTGCGTGACCCACGTGGATGCGGGAAATGCGATGGCCCGTCGGGAACGGGCCTAGCCTTCACTATGCTCGGCTATTCAGGGTTTTCCTAGCGGCCCGGGCCGCGCCGGACCAGATGCCAGACGCTCTCCCGAAAGCCGCTTCCGGGTTCGGGGTCGCCATCCTCCAGGTGAGTGACCTCGAAATTGGGCGAGAAACGTTCATGCACCTCGTCGGCGGTCACCTCAAAGGGTGGCCCACCCGTATCACCCGGCGCCCGGGTCAGGCTGATCAAGAGCCCGCGCCCCCCGGGCGGGAGCAATTGGGCAAGGTGGAAGGCATAACGCTGTCGCCGAGCTTCGGGCAGGGCGATCAGGGCCGCTCGATCATAGAAGGCCCCGATCTCCGCCGCGTCATCGATGTGGAAATGGAAGAAGTCGCCGCACCACAACGCCACTCGCCCCTGGCGGCTGACAGCGAAGCACTCATGATGGTAGCGAGACACCTCGCCCTGACCCTCGGCCAGGAACTGTTCGATGGCGGTCTCGGCCAGTTCGATGCCCTGCACTGCATGGCCTCGTTCGGCCAACCAGCGCATGTCCAGACTCTTGCCACACAAGGGCACCAGTACCCTGGCATCCTCGCCGACGCCCAGCTCGGGCCAATGGCGCTCGAGAGCGGGATGCACCGCCTCGCGGTGAAAGCCGATGCGCCCTTCCCGCCAACGCTGTCGCCAATCTTCGTTCATGTCGCCCTCGCTCAGAACCAGCGATCGCGCTTTCGACGTCGACGCGGCAAGTGCGGCACGATCAGCCCTACCAGCAGACCGGCACCTGCCACACCGCCTCCGTACATGAAGTAACGCATCAACAGATCCTCTTCCTGGGTTTCCAGGCGAGCCTGCAGGTTACGGACGGTACTGCGGGACTGCTCAGCCTCGGTAGCGAGTTCGTGATTGCGCCCTTCGAGCTCGGCGATGCGTTGCTCACGCACCTCGAGCGTCTCGCTGAGCGCATTGATGCGACCCTCCCAGGTCTCATTGATGCCGGACAGTTCCTCGCTCAGTTCCTCGACACGAGAGGCCATTTCCGGCAGCTGAACGCGAGCGCTGGGGGTGTCCTGAAGCTGGTCGCTAGGCACCCAGACCTCATCGCCACTCTCGCTGCGCACTTCCGTGTAATCACCCTCGGTGCCGAGCACTTCCACCGGTTCGCCGGCGGTCAGGCTGCCGACAATGCGATAACCGTCGGTGGGCCCGCTGCGGACATAGGTGGTCAGTTCATCGGACACCCAACGCGAGGCATCGTCTTCACTATCATTCTGCTGAGCGAGAACCGGCAGGGCCAGGGCCCCGAGCAGCACGCCCAGTGTCACTCTCTTGCTTCGTTGCATCGTCATGCCGTCATCCTGGCTGTCCAAGGCTCTATCTGCAGTATCCCACGGCGATGAGGGTGGCGCCGGACTCCCTTCCGACCCGGCCCGTGATGAGCACAACGCCCCCGGGGAGCGATCATCCACAGTTGCTGTGGACAAGTATCGGGAAAACCGCTGGAAACCACCGGCCAGGCGGCGAGCTGCCGGCATGATCGCGGTATCGATCAGATCATGACCAGTCGAGCATCCCCGCCGTAAGGAAATACTGAATAAATCGCCGAGCATCGTGAAGCGCAAGGCGCACGGAGCACAGAAAGCGAGACATAACGAGGGGTTAGGCGAGCTTTCGAGCACCGCGTAACGACGCGATTTGCATGCGTAGGCATTTAAGCAGTGTTTCCGTAACCGACACAGGCGTCAAAGGTACCATAGACGTGGCGCCACCGGCAGCGCACGATACTGGCCCCCGGCGGCGGCCACGCGTATAATTGCCGCCTCGGAAGACAGCACGTCTCATCCCGCGAATCCTCATCCACCGGTGCAATCCGTCGGGCCTAGACGCCACGACCAGACTCTTATGGCGAAGAAACTCTTCATCAAGACACACGGCTGCCAGATGAACGAGTATGACTCCGCACGCATGGCGGATCTGCTCGGCGAATCCCATCAGCTGGAACTCACCGACGACGAGCATGATGCCGATGTCATCCTGCTCAACACCTGCTCGATCCGTGAGAAAGCACAGGAAAAGGTCTTCCATCAGCTGGGTCGCTGGAAAAAGCTGAAAGATGCCAATCCGGATCTGGTGATCGGCGTCGGCGGTTGCGTGGCCAGTCAGGAAGGCGAGGCCCTGCGCAAGCGTGCGCCCCAGGTGGACATGGTGTTCGGCCCTCAGACCCTGCACCGCGTGCCGTCCATGCTCGACGCTCGACAGGACGACAAGATCTCGGTGGTCGATGTCACCTTTCCGGAGATCGAGAAATTCGACCACCTGCCGAAGCCGAGTTCCGACGGCGCCACCGCCTTCGTTTCGGTCATGGAGGGCTGCTCCAAGTACTGCACCTTCTGCGTGGTGCCCTACACACGGGGCGAGGAAGTGTCGCGGCCCTTCGAGACCGTGATGGATGAGGTGATCCACCTGGCCGATCAGGGAGTCCGCGAGATCAACCTGCTGGGCCAGAACGTCAACGCCTATCGCGGCGAGAATCAGCTCGGCGACGAGATCGACCTGGCCGAACTGATCAGCTGTGTGGCCGCCGTCGAGGGCATCGACCGCATCCGCTTCACCACCTCGCATCCGGTGGAGTTCTCCGACAGCCTGATCGAGGCCTATGGCGAAATTCCGGAACTGGTCAGCCATCTTCACCTGCCGGTGCAAGCCGGCTCTGATAACGTCCTGGCGGCCATGAAGCGTGGCCATACCGTCGAGGAGTATGTCGACAAGCTGGAACGCATTCGTGCCCTGCGCCCGGACATCAGCTTCTCTTCGGACTTCATCATCGGCTTTCCCGGCGAGACCGAGGCGGACTTCGAGTCGACCATGGACCTGATCCATCGCATCGGCTTCGATGTTTCCTTCAGCTTCGTCTACTCGGCACGCCCCGGTACGCCGGCGGCCGACCTGCCCGACGAGACCCCGGAAGCGGTCAAGAAGCAGCGTCTGGCCATCCTGCAGGAACGCATCAACCAGCAGGCCATGCAGATCAGCCGGCGCATGGTGGGCACGACCCAACGCATCCTGGTCACCGGCTTCTCGCCCAAGGACCCTGGCCAGTTATCCGGGCGCACCGAGAACAACCGGGTGGTCAATTTTCGCGCTCCCAACCCCACCGAGCTGATCGGCTACTTCGTCGACGTGGAGATCACCGAGGCGCTGCCCAACTCCTTGCGTGGCGACCTGGCATCTCCGGAGCGTTTCTGACGCCAGTTCCCGAAAAATGGTCACTCATCACGAGCAACGTCCAGGCCCGCTTCTCGCGGGCCCGCGCATCTGCCACCGTCATGTCGGCCACGAAATGACATCCGGTGACGACGCACAACCGCTCATGGCCCCTGCCCCGCTCATTGCTCCGGCACCCAAGGTGGCAGTAAGCTGGCAGCGATCACTCATCAACCCATGGACCCGCCTGTCTTGAGCCAGTCATCCACACCGGCCAATCGCATCATCACGCTGAACCTCGAGCCCAATGACCCGCGCCGCCTGGCCAACCTCTGCGGGCAACGCGACGAGCACCTCAAGTTGATCGAGGCCCGGCTCGGCATCACGCTGCGCAATCGCGGCAACACCTTTCAACTCGCCGGGCCGGAGCCTCGAGTCAAGGCTGCGTCCAATGTCGTCGAGCACCTCTATCGGGAAGCCGAAGCCAGTGAGCTGACGCCGGATACCGTGCACCTCTTCCTACAGGAATCGGGACTCGAGGCGCTGGAAGAAGAGGAAGAAAGGGCAGGCGACGAAGCCGAGGTGTTGATTCGAACCCCCAAGGCGCTGATCAAGCCGCGCGGGCTCAACCAGCAGGGCTACGTCTCGAGCATCCGGGCCCACGACATCAACTTCGGTATCGGCCCGGCCGGCACCGGCAAGACCTATCTGGCCGTCGCCGCTGCCGTGGAAGCGCTCAACCAGCAGGAGGTACGCCGTATCCTGCTGGTCCGCCCCGCCGTCGAGGCCGGCGAGAAGCTCGGTTTCCTGCCCGGCGACCTGGCCCAGAAGATCGACCCCTACCTGCGGCCACTCTACGACGCCCTCTACGAGATGATCGGCTTCGAACAGGTCGCCAAGCTCATCGAGCGGCAGATCATCGAGATCGCGCCGCTGGCCTATATGCGCGGTCGCACGCTCAACAACGCCTTCATCATCCTCGACGAGAGTCAGAACACGACCCGTGAGCAGATGAAGATGTTCCTGACGCGCATCGGTTTTGGCTCCACGGCCGTGATCACCGGCGATATCACCCAGGTCGACCTGCCGCGCGGCCAGACCTCGGGGTTGATTCAGGTCCTCGATGTGCTCAAGGATACCCCCGGTATCGGCGTGACGCATTTCGCCGCCAAGGACGTGGTGCGCCACCCTCTGGTGCAACGCATTATCGAAGCCTACGATGTCTTCGAGGCCGAACAGGAAGCCGAGGCCAGGGCCAAGCGAGAAGCCCGTGAGCAGGAGCGCGAAGCACAGCGTCAGCAACGACAGGAGCGCCGTGACGACGGCGAAACGGAAGGCTCATGAGCTCGCCGGATATCGATCGCCAAGCTGCTCTCGACGCCGAGGACCTGCCGCCACTGGCGGACCTCCAGACCTGGGTGGCCGGCGTGCTGTCTCGCCACCCCGGCGAGGCACGGCACGAGCTGACGATCCGTTTCGTCGATGCCGAGGAAAGCCGGACCCTGAACCGCGACTATCGTGACCGTGACCGTCCGACCAATGTGCTCTCCTTTCCTTTCGAGTGCCCGCCGACGGTCCCTATTCCCCTGCTCGGCGACCTGGTGATCTGCCATCCGGTCGTCGTCGCCGAGGCCGAGCAGCAGCACAAATCCCTGATCGATCACTATGCCCACATGGTCGTGCATGGCACGCTGCACCTGTTGGGTTACGATCATATCGAAGACGATGAAGCCGAGGTCATGGAAGCCCTCGAACGAGACATACTCGCCGGACTGGGCATCGCCGATCCCTATGCAACCCCCAGCCCTCCCCCGCGCGACATCGATACCGAGGATGAGAGAGCCGACGCATGAGCGAAGACCGATCGAGTAGCCAGGGCAGCAAGTCCTGGCTCGATAAATTGTTCAGCGCCCTTTCCAGCGACAGCGACGAACCCAGCTCCCGCGCCGAACTCCTGGCATTCCTTAACCAGGCGGCAACCCGGCTCAAGCTCGATCAGGACGCCATGATGATCATCGAAGGCGCCCTGAACATCAGCGACCAGCAGGTTCGCGAGGTGCTCATTCCACGCTCCCAGGTCAACGCCATCGACCTTGACCAGCCACTGGAGGAATACCTGCCGGTGATTCTCGAGACCGGTCATTCGCGGTATCCGGTCATCGGCGAGAACCTCGACGAGGTCAAGGGAATCCTGCTGGTCAAGGACCTGCTTCCCTTGCTGCGCAACGGCCAGGATAACGGCCACACCTTCCAGCTCGAAGAAGTGCTGCGCCCGGCGATGTTCGTGCCGGAATCCAAGCGCCTCAACAGCCTGCTCAAGGAGTTCCGGGACACCCACAACCACATGGCCGTGGTGGTGGACGAATACGGCGGCACCGCCGGCATCGTGACCATCGAAGACATCCTCGAGGAAATCGTCGGCGACATCGAGGACGAACACGACACCGACGAAGAGGCGGACATACGCGACCTGGGCGATGGCCGCTATGCCATTCGTGCCCTGACCCCCATCGAAGACTTCAACGAACATTTTGGCACCCGTCTTTCCGACGAGGAATTCGACACCCTGGGTGGCCTCGTCATGCAGCGCTTCGGCCACCTGCCCGGGCGCGGCGAACACACCGAGATCGGCGGCTGGCGCTTCACCGTGCTCAACGCCGACAACCGCCGCATCCGCCTGCTGGAAGCCGAACGGGATAGCGACGACGACCGGTGAGCCCTAGCCCTCGGATTTGACGACCATGGACGGAACCATGCCTGCCTTTCGCTCCCGTTCCCTCATCGGTTGCCTGGCCGCCGTGGCGGCCGGTGTGCTGACCACGCTCTCCGCCGCCCCCTTCATGCTCTGGTGGCTCGCCCCGGTGGCCGCCGGCCTGCTCTATGCAGGCCTGCCCGCCCTGTCACCACGACAGGCGGCCTGGCGCGGCTGGAGCTACGGTCTCGGCCTGTTCGGTACTGGCACCTCCTGGGTCTACGTCTCGATTCACGACTACGGCTATACCGGCGTCCCCCTGGCCGTGGCCTTGACGGCGTTGTTCGTGGTTGCCCTGGCGCTGTTCTTCGCCGTCACGCTCTGGCTCTATCGACGCCTTGCCGGGCCGCGATTCGCCGTGCTCACCTTCGCCGGGGCCTGGGTCCTGGGCGAGGCCCTGCGCACCTGGCTGTTCACCGGGTTTCCCTGGCTGTTGCTGGGCAGCGGCCAGGTGGATTCGCCGCTGGCGTCCTGGGCGCCAGTGGGAGGCGTCTATCTGCTGTCACTGATCGCCGCCCTGAGCGGCGCCCTGGGTGTGGAGCTGCTGCGCCGCCGCTGGTGGGCTGCCCTGCCCCTTGCCAGCCTCTGGCTGGTCCCCCTGGCGTTGCCGCAACAGTGGACCCAACCTGCCGGCGAGCCCGTGCGTGTCGCCCTGCTGCAAGGCAATCTGTCGCAGTTGATCAAGTGGACCCCGGAGGGCCAGCGTACCGCCATCGACACCTATCGGCACTTGACTGAAGCCCTGGACGATACACCTCTCGACCTGGTGATCTGGCCGGAAGCAGCGTTGCCGATGTTCGAGGACCAGGCCCGGCCGGTGCTGGACAGCGCCCAAGCGAGTCTGTCACCCGAGACCCAGCTGCTCACCGGGATTCTGCAACGCGACGGGGAGGGCAACTTCTACAACAGCGTGATCGGCCTGAACGGCGTGCAAGGCGAGTACCGCAAGCGCCACCTGGTGCCCTTCGGTGAATACCTGCCACTGGAAAGCCTGCTGCGCGGCGCCATTGCCTTCTTCGACCTGCCGATGCCGGCCATGACACCGGGCCCCGATGGTCAGGCGCCGATGGTCGCCGCCGGCACCCGCATCGGCAATGCCATTTGCTACGAAATCATCTACGCCGACCTGGTCGCGAATCAGGCTCGCCACGCCGAGGTGCTCCTCACACTCTCCAACGATACCTGGTTCGGTGACTCCCTGGGGCCCCAGCAACACCTACAGATGGCCCGTTTACGCGCTCTGGAGAACGGTCGCTACGTGGTCAGGGCCACCAGCAACGGCGTCACCGCCATCATCGATCCAAGAGGACGCACCACCGATCGCCTGCCCCAGTTCGAAGCCGCCACCCTGATCGGTGAATACACCCCCATGGAAGGCCTGACACCCTTCACCCGCACCGGCAGCTGGCCGGTATGGCTGCTGGCCGCGCTGCTGGTGCTGCCGGGGCTACGGCGTAAGCCGTAAGCTGTAAGCTGTAAGCTGTAAGCCGCGAGCATCGAGCTACGAGATTCGAAGGGCAACCCCAAGGCAGCGTAGCTCGTAGCTCGTAGCTCGTAGGCAGCATACCCCCTGCCCTTTTCGAGCCCTGGGGGTTCTTACAGCTTAAGGCTTACAGCTCCGGGTGAAGCCCGGTTGGTTTTTCTTAAAGCTTACAGCTTAAGGCTTACAGCTCCGGGCAAAGCCCGGTTATAGCTTACAGCTCCCGGCGAAGCCGAGCCGGGCGAAGCCCGGCTCTTCCAGCTTCAGGCTTGGTTTTCCCCTAGCACTTCCGGAATGGTCGTCTTCACGTAACGCCCCGGCGCCGGTTCGAGGATGTCGAGCTGACCTTCTCCTGGCTGACGGGCCGGTACGAGCTTGCCCGGATCGGCATAGCCATTGTCGGTCATCCAGGCTTGCCAGTGCGGCCACCAGGAGCCTTCGTGTGCTTCGGCTCCCTCGAGCCAGGCCTCATGGTCGTCCGGGAGTTCCTCATTGGTCCAGAAGCCATACTTGTTCTTGTGGGGCGGGTTGACGATGCCGGCAATATGACCGGAGCCGCCCAGCACGAAGGTGACCGGCCCCTTGGGCAGCAGGGCGCCGTAATAGGTGCTGTTCCACTTGGCGATGTGGTCCTCGCGGGTAGACACGAAGTAGCTGGGCGCCGAGATCTTGCGCAGGTCGATCTTCACGCCGTCGAGCTCGATGCCATCCGGCTCGACAAGGCGGTTTTCCCGGTAAAGGTGCCGCAGATACCAGCCGTGGGTTCCCGCCGGCAGGTTGGTGCCATCGGTATTCCAATACAGCAGGTCGAAGGGAGCCGGCGCGTCTCCCTTGAGGTAGTTGTTGATGTAGAACGACCAGAACAGGTCATTCTCGCGCAGCAGGTTGAAGGAGTAGGCCAGGACTCGACCATCCAGATAACCATCCTGTTCGAGCTTGTCTTCGATGCCCTTGAGCACCGGCTCGGTAAGGAAAACGCCCAGTTCGCCGGGGTCGCGAAAGTCCTGCAGGGTCGCCATGTAGGTGACCGAACGAACCTTTCGGCCGCGCCGAGTGCTGGTCAGATAGGCCACCGTGGAAGCCGTCAGGGTGCCGCCGACACAGTAGCTCAGCAGGTTGACCGACTTCTCGCCAATGGCCTGCTCGATGGCCTCCATCCCGGCGATGGGCCCCATCTGCATGTAGTCGGCCCAGGTCAGATCACGCTGCTCGGGGCCCGGGTTGCGCCATGAGATCAGGAAGACACTGTGCCCCTGATCCACCAGCCACTTGATCAGCGAGTTTTCCTGGCGCAGGTCGAGCACGTAATACTTGTTGATCCAGGGCGGCACCACCAGCAACGGCGTCTTGAAGACCTTCTCGGTGCTGGGTGCATACTGGATCAGTTGCATCAGCTCGTTCTCGAAGATCACCGCCCCTGGCGTGACGGCGATATTGTTGCCGATCTCGAAGGCACTACGGTCGGTCATGGTGACATTGAGGCCCTCGGCGGAGTTGGCAAGATCCTCGCGCAACCGAGCGAGACCATCCACCAGGTTCTGGCCGCGGGTTTCCTGGGTGCGCCGCATCACCTCCGGGTTGGTGGTGACGAAGTTGGTCGGCGAGACCGCATTGACCATCTGCCGTGCATAGAAGGCGAGATTGCGACGATGGTCATCCGACAGGCCCTCGAGACTGTCCACCAGCGCCTCGACGCGGCGAGCGAACAGCAGGTACTGCTGCATGATCGACATGTAGAAGGGGTCGCTATGCCAGGCGTCGTCCTGGAAACGCCGATCGCCCTTCCCTGGCGTGACCAGCGGTGTCACCGATTCGCCGGACAGCGCCTTGAGACCGTGTTGCCACAACTGGTATTGGTCCTCCATCAGGCGTGCCTGCGTCTGCCACAGCAGGGAAGGATCGCGATTCAGTGCCTCGGCACCGGCACGAAAGCTTTCGTGCATGTCGGCATAGACGGATTCGGCGGCGGCATCAGGCACCAGACGTGGCATCACATCCTCGATCAGGGCCCGATACTGTTCGCCGATCAGCCTGGCCTGCTCCCCCCATGCCTCGAGGTCGGCCTGCGATGGCGCATGATTCCCTGGCTGCATCACTCCCTCCCGTGACCTGAACACACAACCGCCACCCGATCGACCAGCGGATGACGGCGTCCTGGGCATTGCCCGAGAAGGGGCTGCACTGGTCGAGATGTCTCGGGCAACGCCTGATTGATCGTGTGGAAACCGCTCAGCTACGCTTGCGCGACGCCTGACTGGTTGCCTTGGCCGGCCCGGTTGCTTCCTTCGGCGCTTCGGCACCCGACTCTGACATCGACTCTGCCATTACCTGGCTCGACTCGCCGTAGAGAGCTTCCAGTTCGCTCTTGAAGCGCAGGCTCATCTCGCTCATGGCTCGGGCATCCTCGAGCATCTGGTTGGAGAGTTCCGTCATCATCTCGACCTGGCGGGTCCCGAAGTCACGAAACTGTTCGGCGTCGCTGACATCGGCGGCATCCCGCAGGCGCGAGCTTCCCATCTGGCTGTAACGCTTCATGGCATCCAGCTGGTACTGGGTCACTCGCTCCATGTTGTCCAGCATCAGGGTATTGAGCTTGCGCATCGGCGTGAAGAACTCACGCGCCTGCTCGTTGAACGCATCGATCATCTTGTCTTGCATGGCCAGTTCCTCCTCGAGGAAAGCGGATGAAACGCGTGCTGCACTGCACAAAGACTAGTCTGGCATGCCGACCGTTGCAAGATAATGACGACGTGTTGCGTCAGCGGTTGGGTGGCTCAGCTATTGCGCCGACTCCGCGACCTCGCGCTGGCCGAGGACGACTGGCCGCCTCCCTGTTCGGATCCACCGGAGGGAGCCTCATCCGGGCCGCCCCCCTGTCCCTGGCCAGCCCCCGAAGCGGCACGGCTCAGCATATCCATCATCATCTGCTGATAGTTACCGAAGTTGGCCATGCCCTGCTGAAAGAGAGGCTGCTGGAGGAAGGGCTGCATCAGGCTCATCGGATCATAGCCCTCGACGCCGGATTCCATCTGTTTCTGGATGCGCTCCAGCAAGTCCTGTTGAAACGCTTCCACATCGGGCAGCCCGAGAGCCCGGCGGAATTCATCGGGAGTCAAATCGAACTCGACATTGATCTTCATGGGCGCCTCGCCTGGCCGAAGTGAATGAGGTGACACTGCCAAGTGTAGCAGTCCGGCCGACCAGGACATTCCACTCAGGCCAGTCTGGGCGTCGACACCTCAACGTCCTGATTCTGGCCACGATGCCGCAGGAGATGATCCATCAGGGTCAGTGCCATCATCGCCTCGGCAATGGGCGTGGCACGAATGCCGACACAGGGATCGTGGCGCCCTCGGGTGACCACCTCCACCGGGGCACCGCTGACATCGATGGAACGTCCCGGAATGGTGATGCTGGAGGTCGGCTTGAGTGCCAGGTGTGCGATGACCGTCTGGCCACTGGAAATCCCGCCCAGGACACCACCGGCATGATTGGAGAGGAAGCCTTCGGGCGACATCTCATCACGATGCTCGCTGCCCCGCTGGGCCACCGAGGCGAAGCCGTCGCCGATCTCCACGCCCTTCACGGCATTGATGCTCATCAGGCCATGCGCCAGCTCGGCATCGAGACGATCGAAGACCGGCTCCCCCAGGCCCGGCGGCACGCCCTCGGCGACCACCGAAATTCGCGCCCCCACCGAGTCCTGGTCACGCCGCAGCTGGTCCATGTAGGCCTCGAGCTCGGGCACCTTGTCCGGGTCGGGGCAAAAGAAAGGATTGTCGTCCACCGATTCCCACTGCTTGAAGTCGATGGCGATCGGACCGAGTTGGCTCATGTAACCGCGAACCCGGATACCCTGGCTGGCCAGATATTGCTTGGCGATGGCGCCGGCCGCCACCCGCATGGCGGTTTCACGGGCACTGGAACGGCCGCCGCCACGGTAGTCGCGGATGCCGTATTTATGATGATAGGTATAGTCGGCGTGGGCCGGGCGGAACTGATCCTTGATCTTCGAATAGTCCTTGGATCGCTGGTCGGTGTTCTCGATCAACAGCCCGATGGCCGTCCCCGTGGTCACCCCCTCGAAGACGCCGGACAACAGGCGCACCCGATCGGGCTCGCGGCGCTGGGTGGTATGCCGTGAGGAGCCCGGTCGACGCCGGTCCAGATCTCGCTGCAGAGTCTCTTCGTCGATCGGCACACCCGGCGGGCAGCCATCGACGATGGCGCCGAGCGCCGGGCCATGGCTCTCGCCGAAGGTAGTGACGGTGAACAGCTTGCCGAAGGTATTGCCGGACATGGGCGTTCCTCAATGACGAATCAGGCGAAGGACGCCGCATGGGCGTCGAGTTCCGCGGCGGTCAGCGCGAACACCCCCTGACCGCCGCGCTCGAATTCCAGCCACAGGAAGGGAACCTCGGGGAAGGCGGCCTCCAGGTGGTGATCGGAGTTGCCGACCTCGACGATCAGCACGCCATCGTCGGTCAGGTGCTCGCGGGACTGGCGCAGGATGCGCCTCACGATGTCCAGGCCATCGGACCCGGCCCCCAGCGCCAACCCCGGCTCGTGGCGAAACTCGGCGGGCATGGTGGCCAGATCCCGGGCATCGACATAAGGCGGATTGGCGACGATCAGGTCGTAGCGTCGGCCCTCGAGGCCGTCGAAGACGTCCGACGCGACGGCCTGCACTCGGTCGCCGACATCATGGCGGCTGACGTTCTGGCGCGCCACCGTCAGGGCGTCGGCACTGACATCGGCCAGATCGACCTCACAGGTGGGCAGATGCAAGGCGGTCGCGATGCCGATGCAGCCGGAGCCGGTGCACAGATCCAGCACCCGTGCCGGCGGCTCGACGGGGAACCAGGCACCGAAACCATGCTCGATCAGCTCGGCGATGGGCGACCGCGGGATCAACACCCGCTCGTCGACATTGAATGGCACACCGGCGAAGAAGGCCTCACCCAACAGATAGGGCAAGGGACGACGGCTGCCGATGCGCTCCCTGACGAGCCCGATGATACGACGACGCTCCATGGGCAACAGGCGCGCATCGAGTACGCCGGGATCGACGTTCCATGGCAGATGCAAGGCGCCGAGCGTCAGGGCCACCGCCTCGTCCCAGGCGGAATCGGTACCATGGCCGTAATGCAGGCCGGCCAGGTGAAACTCGCTGGTGGCCCAGCGCAGGCAATCCCGCAGGGAGATCAGCCCCTCGGCAAGTTCGGCGTCGTCGAGCGCCAGGGTGGAAGTCGATGAAGAGCAGACGGATTCGGCCACGGGAGATCCTGTTCGCGGTTGCATGGGAAGCGACTGGCCCCTGATTGTACCCTCGGCGGCGGTTCACAGCCACGCCAGGGCCGGTATACTGGCCCCTTTTCAGGACCATGCGAGCCACGACATGAGCCGACGCCGCTACCAGCCGGACGCCGATGACATCAGCGCCTTCCGCCAGGCGCTGAGCAAGGCCGGCGTGCGTCCGCTGCAGAGCAACCGCGCCGACCCGGGTCGTCCGCGCCGGGAAGACGAAGCCGCCCGGGCACGACGCGCGGCGGCTACCGCCGCCGGCTCGGACAACGCCACCGGTCGCACCTCCGATGGTCGCGTCGAGGCCGTCAGACCCTCGGCGTATCTCGATTTCGCCCTGCCCGACCTCCCCTACCGCACCCGCAGCCAGCTCAAGCGAGGCCGGATCGCCTGGGAAGCGGGGCTGGATCTGCATGGCCATACCGTCGACGAAGCCCGGCTGGAACTCGAAACCTTCCTGCGCGATGCCGAAGCCGAGCGAGCCCGTTGCGTGCTGGTCGTGCATGGCAAGGCCTGGGGCGCCACCTCCGATTACCCGGTGATCAAGAGCCACGTCAATGCCTGGTTGCGCGAATGGCCAAGCGTACTGGCCTTCTGTTCGGCCACCGATGTCGATGGCGGTACCGGCGCGGTCTATGTGCTGCTGCGACGTCAACGTTAAGGGAAACAGTGCTTCAATGCCGGCGCATGCAAATCGCGTTGTTACGCGGTGCCCAGCGATTTATTCAGTATTTCCTAAGGAGGCGACGTGCCCACCCCGAGCTCACGCTCGCGCCGATCCAGTGCTTCCCTGGCCAGGTGCCGCCCCAGGCGTATCAGCGCCTCGGCACGATGGAATTCGTAGGCACCGCAAACCGTCTTTGGGATCTCGACCAGCACGTCCGGCGGATAGCCCGCCAGCCGGTAATTGGCGATCGCGCCCTGGGCGATATCGAAGGAGGCCAGCATCATGTCGAGGCGCCCCCAGGCATGGCGATCGCGCTCCTGCTTGCCCTTTTCGGCGTCGTCATCCCCGCTACCGAACCCATCGAAGAGTCGACGGGTCGCACCCCGCACGCCCTCCATCCAGCCGCCGAAATCGACCGCACCGGAACGGTCACGTTCTTTCTCGCGAGCCTGCTCCTCAGCGGCTTCCTCGGGCGGCAACAAGGATTCCAGCGTCACCGGCCGCGAGGTGTGAGCAGTGGCGTTGACCGCCATGAGGAAATCCGCACGCACTCCCACCGCCGGCATCACCGGCAGGGGATTTAGCAGGCCACCGTCCACCAGCACCTGGCTCCCCCGATAGACCGGCGTGATCACGCCCGGCACCGCGATGGAGGCCCGAATAGCCTGCAACAACGCCCCGGACTGGAACCATACCTCACGCTGCCGGGTCAGGTCGGTGGCCACGGTGGTCACCGGAATCGGCAGGTCCTCGATCAAGGTATCACCGACCAGTTCCTCGAGCTTGCTCATCACCTTGCTGGCCTTCATGGCCCCCATCGGGCTCCAGGTGACGTCTACCATGCGCAGCACGTCGAAGTAGTCCAGGCGGCAGACCCAGTCACGATAGGCTTCCAGCTCACCCGCCGCATAGACACCAGCCACCAGCGCTCCCATGGAACAGCCCGACAAGGCCACAATCTCGTAGCCCCGTGCCTCGAGCTCCTCGATGACCCCGATATGCGCATAGCCACGAGCACCACCGCTGCCCAGTGCCAGCACCACGCGCCGACCGGTTTCCTCATCGGCATGTCGTTCGGCCATGGTCATCTCCTCCTTCAGGATCGATCAGCGCCCTGCACATGCGCCGCGATCACCGCGGCGACGGCATCGACCCGCTCCGGCTCCAGATGCAGATGGTGACCGCCCGGCAACACTCGCCTCGTCAGCTCGGGGACCGCTGCCCTTCCCCGCGCCATGCCCTCGCGTTCGGCCAGAATGCCTTGCTCTCCCTCGATCAACAGCACACTGCAACGGATGGCGCCCAGCACGGCCAACACCTGATCGGGTGTGAGCCGAACCGGCGAGGCCCAGCGAAGGCGTGAGTCGCTGCGCAACCGCCATTCGCCCCATGCCAGCGCCTCCAGATTCCGCTCGACCAGCGGCGCAACAGTCACCGCATCGATCGGCGTGGCACTGCCGGCCACCCGTGCCGCCACAGCACTTTCGATATCAGCATAGCGTGGCGCCGTCGAGCGTGACCGCCGACGAGCCATCAGGCCCTTGCGCAGTTGACGCGACGAGGCCGATGGGTCAGTGGTGACCGCACCAAGGCCGTCGATCAGGGTCAGGCTCTCGACCCGTTCCGGCAGGCTCGCCGCAAGCAGACAGGCCACCCCGGCGCCCATCGAATGCGCCAGCAACGGCGTACGCTCCAGCCCCAGCGCATCAAGAGCATCCAGCACGTCGTGACAGTAGTCCCAGAGGGCATAATGTCCCTCCCCGGTCAGATGACGGGAATGGCCATGGCCCGCGAAGTCCAGCGCCACGATGCGGATTCCCAGGCGCTCGACCAGCAGAGGCGCGAGCCGTACGAAACTGGCGGCATTGTCGAGCCAGCCATGCAGCGCGAGCCAGGTCGGTGCCCGCGCATCGCCCCAGGACAGGGCGGCCAGCCGACCGTCGGCGAGACGCATGGACGCTTCCGGAATCATCGCCCGGCACCTCCCAGCAGGGTATCGAGCATGGCCAGCAAGGCCTCACGGGTCGCCTGCGGATGCTCCATGGGAAACATGTGGCCACCGGGCACCTTGGCGACACCGACACCTCGGCGCCCCAGGCGGCGCTGTCGTCGAGGCGTGAGCAGCTCAGACTCGCTACCGGCCAATACCCCCAGCGGTACCGTCACGTTGCCGGGCAGGTCATTCAAGTGGTCAGGCAGGTGGCGAAAGATATCCACTTCGATACCGGGGTCGTAGCGCAGTACCACGCTCCCATCCTCGAGTTCCTGGGTGCCGCCTTCGATATAGTCGTCCAGGGCCTGATCGGTGAAACGGCGAAACAGGCCGCGACGGCGCAGATAATCACGCATGGCCGTGCGGTCCGACCAACGGGAGCGGCGTCCCAGGGTCCGACCCGCCGGAGTGACCCGGTCGACAAAACCGAGACGCTTGGCCACCTTCATGGCCATGGCGTCGAGCCCCAGCATCAAGGGCGGATCGAGCATCACCACACAACGGAAGCGTTCCGGTTCCTGCTCGGCCGCCATGGCCGTCAGTACCCCCCCCATGGAATGACCGACGCCGATCACCGGGCCGGAACATTCCCGCAGTTGAGCCAGCAGCTCGTCGCGCAGCGCCAGCCAGTTGTGTCCCACGGGAAAGTCGGGATGGTGACCGAGCTGCTCCACGGGGAGCACATCGAACCGTGACGCGAGCGGCGTCAGGAAACTACGATAACTTCGACCAGGGAAGCCGTTGGCATGGGCAAAGACAAGGGGGGCGGCGATATCGGGCTGGGGCATGGCATCTTCCGGTTCGGCGGGCCGTCTGGTGATAGCAGGCTAACGGGAATACCATGGTGCGCCAAGTCACCTTTCGCCCTGATCATCCACCGACCCCAGGAGTCATCGTGACGCACCGCCCCGACAAGCCCCGCCGAGACACCCGCCTGCGCAACCGAGTCTTCTTCACCACCGTGGCCATTGCCGTGGTCGTCGGACTCTGGCTGGCCCGCTGAGCCCCCGCGTCAGCTGTCCCGATAGCGGGCGTACATGTCCCGCGCGCGATCGAGGTGCTCATGCATCGCCGTGCGCGCCGCCTGGCCGTCACGATCGAGAATGGCCTCCAGGATCCGGGTATGCTCCTGATGCACCAGCTCGAGGTAACGTGCCGAGGCGCTGGGGTCGATATCGACACTGAGCAGCTTGGAGCGAGGGATCATGCTGTCGCTCAAGGGCTCGTAGAAGCGGTCGAAGAACACATTGTGCGTCGCCTTGACGATGGCATGGTGAAAGGCAAAATCCTCGCGACGTGCCTGGGACTGGCCGGCCTGCACCTTGGCGAACTCCGCATGCCGCGCCTCGAGCCTCGTGCGGTCATCACCGTCATGCCGTAACGCGGCCAGTTCGGCGGCACTGGGTTCCAGCGTCAACCGCAGCTCCAGAACCTGGAGAATATCCTCAACGGTCCTGGGGCTAATGTGCACGGCCGGTCGCGGCTCGGCCACATCGGTGCGCAGTACCGTCGTCCCGACCCCTCGGCGGGTCTCGACCAACCCCAGCGACTTGAGATGAGTGATCGCTTCGCGAATCACCGTACGACTGACGCCGAAGGCATCACACAATTCGCTCTCGGTGGGCAACTTGCTGCCCACCGGCGCATCCCCCGAGGTGATCCGTCGCTCGAGCTGCTCCAGAACCGCCTTGGACAGGCTGCCTTCGCGAGTGATGCGTTTGACGCCCCATGAATTCGATACCGTCATCTCACATCCTTTTGACATTGACCACCGCGCCACTGTGCGCGGCAAAGCCGAGTGCTCGGATCAGCGATCACTCCTCGCCCCTTGATATCGACACGGCGCAGACCCATCGCCATTGTGTTACCTCTCATTGCCTACCTTGCTTCAACCATCATGACGTCATCGAGGCTGGAAGCCTTCCCCATTTCATCATATATCACACCAGATGACTTCACCGTTCCTCGCACCCCGGCTCGTGTCTTGAGAGCGCGTCGGCAGACGTCACAAGCCATCGCTATACCCGACGACGCAAGTCATCCAGCTCCTGGTACAACGCCTCGGGAATCGTGACACCCCGCTCGCGGCTGCGCCGGCGCGCCGCATGGCGTCGCTGTGAGGGCAACCGCGCCCCCTGCCCCAGCACGCCCTCGAACAACGCTTCGGCACGCGCCAGGTGGTCGTCCGCCTCGTCGCCGAGCAGGGTCCGCGGATCGATCACCAGGATCAGCTCGCCGTGCCAGGGCCGCCCGTCCCCATCGTCACTGGCCGGCCGGGTCTCATGCCCCAGCAGGTCGCCGATCAGCGGCCCCGCCAGCAGCTCGATCATGATCGACAGCGCCGAGCCCTTGTAGCCCCCGAACGTCAGCATCGCGCCTTCCAGCGCCTTGACGGGATCGGTGGTCGATCCCCCATCCGCGTCGATGGCCCAGCCTTCGGGGATCGCGTCCCCGGCGCGACGATGCAGCTCGATCTCCCCTCGCGCCACCACGCTGGTGGCGAAATCGAAGGTGTAGGGAAAGGTCCCGGGGCGCGGCCAGGAAAAGGCGATGGGGTTGGTGCCCAGCAAGGGCGCATGGCCGCCCGCCGGGGCGACGAAGGCATGGCTCGGCGTCATCGCCAGGGCCACCAGCCCCGCCTCCGCCAGGGACTCCACCTCGGGCCACAGCGCCGAGAAGTGGAAGGCGTTGTTGATCGCCAGCAACGCCACGCCGTTGGTGCTCGCCGTCTCGATCAGGGTCGGCCGCGCCCGCTCGAACGCCAGCAGCGAGCATCCCCGGCGGGCATCGGCACGCACGATACCGGGTGCCGCCCGAGAGATCTCGGGGACCGCATCGGGGCTCACGCCGCCCTTCTGCAGGGTCTCGATGCAGCCGATCAATCGATACACCCCGTGGGAATGACATTCGTCGCGCTGCGCCGCCACGACGCTGCGCGTGATGGCACCGGCATGCGCCTCGTCGAAGCCATGCCGCGTCAGCACCTCCCGGCTCAGCGTCTCCAGTTCCTCCAGTGTCAGATCGACGGTATCCGCCATCGAGCGCCTCTCCTTTCCTTGCCATGGGGCCCTCACGGTGATCGGGCTCGAACACCGTGAGGGCCAATCCAGAACCGCCGCTCAGTCGTCGGGGTGGCCCTGTGCGACGAATTTTCCGCCTTGATAGACGACCGTCGGATCATCGGGATCGATGGTGCCGGCGGCGGCCTCGACCTCGGCCCGCCAGGGCTCGGAGCTGTCGCGAGGGGCCCAGCCGAGGAACGAAGCGCTGGTGTTGTCCCACCAGGTCTCGTGATTGGCCGATACCCCATAGACCACGGTGTTCCCCAGTCTGGGGGCCACGAAGGCACGCTCGAGCAGGGCGACGAAGTCCTCGACACTCAGCCAGGTCGCCATCATCCGTGTGTCCGCCGGCTTGGGAAAGCAGGAGCCGATGCGCACGCTCAGCGTCTCGACGCCGAACTTGTCGTGATAGAGGCTGGCCAGGTCCTCGCCGAAGCACTTCGAGACCCCGTAGAGGGAATCGGGACGGTGCGGCACCTGATTGTCGATCCGCGTGGTGCGCGGATAGAAGCCGATGGTGTGGTTCGAACTGGCGAACACGATGCGCGGCTTGCCCAGGTTCCGCGCCGCCTCATAGAGGTTGTAGACCCCGATGATGTTCGACTGGAGGATGCCCTCCCAGGGTTTCTCCACCGACACCCCGCCCAGGTGGACGACGCCGTCGCAGTCCGCCACCAGGGCGTTGACCGCCTGGGCATCGGCCAGGTCGCAGGGCACGATCTCCTCGTGCTCGGCCGCCTCGCCCAGGTCGGCGACGTCCGACAGCCGCACGCGATGGGCCAGCCGGGCGAGATGGGGGCGAATGGCCTTGCCCACGCCACCGGCGGCGCCGGTGACCAGAATCCGATTCAGCATCAGTGATCTCCTTCGATAGCGAGTCGCCCCGTGGCGGGGCCTCCGGGAAAGATGGGGCCGAGTGCAGACGGGTGCATCAGGCACCGAAGCCGTACAGCGCGGCCGGGTTGTCGACCAGGATCTTCTGGCGCGCCTCGGGGCTCGCCCATTCCAGCAGCACGTCGAGCTGCTCGGCATCGTCGGGATACTGCGCACGCGGCACCCCGACGTGGGGCCAGTTGCTGCCCCACAGGATACGCTCCGGGGCATGGGCGATGACGCGCCGGGCGATGGCGCCGACATCGGCGTAGTGCGGCCCGCCCGCCAGGCTGGCCTCGTAGCCGGCGCAGATCTTGAACCAGGCGTTGCCGCGATCGAGCAGCCGCAGGATCTCGTCGACGCGCCGGTCGTCTGCCGGCACCGGGTCCATGAACTTGCCGATGTGGTCGATGATGTAGTCGCCCTCGAGGCGGCGCAGCGCGTCCCGATGGTCGTCGAGGTGGCGGCCGTTGAACTGCACCATCAGGTGCCAGCCCAGCGGCCGGATGCGCCGCTCGACCTCGCCCATCCGGTCGATCGTCACCGCACCGCCGGGCAGCTGCATGATGCGCGCACCGCGCACGCCCTGGGCGTGCCAGGCCTCGAGCTCGCGGGGCGAGGTCTCCGGCGTTACCGCCGCCACGCCGCGGGCCTTCTCGGGGCCGAGCTCGGCCAGGGCCTCGAGCAGGGCCGCATTGTCGCGCTGATAGGCGTTGGACTGGGTGACCACCACCCGCTCGAGGGACAGCCGACGCTGCACGCGGCGGTAATCCTCGACCGTGGCCAGTTCGGGAATCGCCGGGCCACCGGGCCGGGCCCGATGGCCCGGCAAGTAAAGATGGATATGGCAATCGGTGGCCCCCGGCGGCGCCTGCAGTCGAGGCGCCGGTCCATCCAGCGGCCGGGTGTTGGCGGGAACCTCGGACACGGTCATTCCTCCTCCTTCAGGGCGAACCGCTGCAGGGCGTCGCGATCGATGGTGACCCCCAGCCCCGGGCCGTCGGGGATGCGCACCACGCCGTCCCGATGCTCGAGCGGCGTCTCGACCACCGCCTGGCGGAAGGGATTGGTGGTGCGGTCGAACTCCAGGATCGGCTCGAGGGGCCGGCGACGCGGCGGATTGGGCGGCAGCGCCGCCATGCACTGCAGGCTGGCGGCGATGCACACCGCCGTGCCCCAGACGTGCGGCACCAGGCGCACGCCGAACATCGCCGCCATGTCGACGACCCGACGCATCTCGCTGAACCCGCCGACGCCGCAGACGTCGGGCTGAGCGATGTCCACGGCGCGGGTCGACAGCGGCTCGAGCATCGCGTAACGGCCGTGCCAGTTCTCGCCGCTGGCCACGGGGATCTGCTGACCCTGGCGCACGGCGCGGTAGGCGTCGAGCTGCTCGGGCAGCACCGGCTCCTCGAACCAGTCGATGCCGAAGGGCTCGGCGCGCTTGCCGACCTCGATGGCCTCGAGCGGGTCATAGCCGTGGTTGGCGTCGATCATCAGCCGGCGCTCGGGGCCGATCGCCTCGCGCACGGCGGCGATGGCGCGCAGGTCTTCCTCGACATCGAAGCCGATCTTGATCTTGACGCCATGGAAGCCCTCTCGGGCATAGCCGGCCACCTCCTCGGCGACGTCCTGCACCCGGTCCACCCCGTCGCGGCGGAACGAACCGGTGGCATAGGCGCGGACCTCCTCGCGGAAGCGCCCGCCGAGCAGCTCGCTGATCGGCGCGCCGTAGCGTTTGCCCTTGATGTCCCAGAGCGCGATGTCGATGCCGCTCAGGGCGGTCATGGTCAGGCCCCGCTGGCCCTGATCACGCAGCCGGTTGTAGAGCTCGAGCCACAGCTTCTCGGTCTCGAGCGGGTCGGCCCCGACCAGGGCGCCGGCATAGAGCCCGACGATGGTGGCGTTGGCCCTGGCCGGGCCCAGGCACTCCCCCCAGCCCACGGTGCCGTCGTCGCAGACGATCTCCACCAGGCAATGCTGGCGCCGCTCGAAGCGCATCGAGGCGCTCTCGAAGGCCTGGTCGAGCTGGTAGTCGAGGATGTGCGTGTGCACGCGTTCGATCTTCATCGTGGTTTCCTGTCCCAACGGGTGCGAGAAGCGTTACTGGAAGAAGGACGGCAGCGTCAGCGAGACCGCGGGCACGTAGGTCACCAGCATCAGTACGGCGAACAGCGCCAGATAGAAGGGCCAGATGGTGCGCACCGCCTGCTCGATCTTGATCTTGCCGATCACGCTGCCGACGAACAGGCAGGAGCCGACCGGCGGCGTGCACAGCCCCAGTCCCAGGTTGATCATCAGGATGATGCCGAACTGGATGGGATCCATGCCGAACTGGGCGGCGACCGGCAGGAAGATCGGCGTGCAGATCAGGATCAGCGCCGCCATGTCCATGATCATGCCGAGCCCGAGCAGCAGCAGGTTGAGCATCAGCAGGATCACGTAGGGGTTGTCGGAGATCGCCAGCAGGGCGTTGCTGAGCAGCTCCGGCACGCTGTACAGCGCCAGCAGATAGGAGAAGGCCGAGGCACAGCCCACCAGGATCATCACCAGCGAGGTCGTGCGCACCGACTGGTAGACGGCCTGCTTGAACGATGCCCAGCGCAGCTCGCGATACACCAGTCCGGTGACCACGATGGCGTAGATGGCCCCGAAGGCGCCGGACTCGGTCACCGTGAGGATGCCGGACAGCACGCCGCCGACGATGATGACCGCCGTCAGCAGGCCGGGCAGCGCCGCGGCGAAGCTGACGATCAGCGCCTGCCAGCCCGGGAAGGTCTCGCCGGCATAGCCCCGCTTGACGGCCACCACATAGGCGGCGACCGCCAGGGCCAGGCACATCAGGATGCCGGGCACGATGCCCGCGATGAACAGTTGGGTCACCGAGATGCCGCCACCGGCGGCCACGGCGTAGAGAATCATGTTATGGCTGGGGGGAATCACCACCCCGGCGACCGACGAGGTCACGGTCACGTTGACCGCATAGTCAGCGTCATAGCCCTTCTCCTTCATCACCGGCACCAGGATCGAGCCGAGCGCCGAGGTATCGGCGACCGCCGACCCGGAGATGCCGCCGAACAGCATCGAGGAAGAGACGTTGACCAGCCCGAGTCCGCCGCGCACCCGGCCCACGGCGGCGGAGGCCAGGCGCACCAGGCGATTGGAGATGCCGCCGTGGAGCATCAGCTCGCCGGCGAAGATGAAGAAGGGAATCGCCAGCAGCGAAAACACCGAGATGCCCGAAAGAATGCGTTGGAAACCGACGAACAGCGGTAACCCTTCATAGAGAAAGGTGACAACGGACGCCAGTCCCACCGCGAAGGCCACCGGCGCACCGACGACCAGGCCCAGGAAGAAGACACCGAAAAGAATCAGCAGGCCCATGAGGTTAACTCCCGGAAGGCGTCACGAGACGCTGGACGATATTGACGAAGGAGAACAGCACCATCAGGGCACCACAGATGACCAGTGGCAGCGCACGCCAGCTCTCGGAGAGACCGATCATGGGAATGGGACGCCCGATGTTGTCCAGCACCATGATGCCGCCCTGCCAGGCCATGAAGGCGCCGAACAGGACCACGAAGACATCGGCGACATGGCGCATCAGCGCCCGGGGAATCGCCGGCAGCCCCTCGCGGATGAAGTCGATGCTGAGGTGGGTCTTGTTGCGCACGCCGGCGGCCGCCCCCAGGCAGGTCACGTACACCACGATGAGCAGCGATGACTGCTCGACCCAGGTCGGGGTGTCGTTGAGCACGTAACGGCCGAAGACCAGCCAGCCAAAGGAAGCGATCAGGAAGACGAGAAGCACGCCCGACACGACGATGCAGGCGTGGGCGATGCCATCCAGCGTCCTGTCCACGGCGGAGGGCGTCGCGACGCCCTCTCCCGCGGGGACTCGATCAGAATATGTGCTCACTTTGTGCAGTCCTTTCGAGGAGCCCCGGCCCGATTCCGGCACCGGAGCCCCGAGTGGGAATGGAC
Organism: Halomonas sp. I1; assembly: GCF_032334135.1. Taxonomy (NCBI): domain Bacteria; kingdom Pseudomonadati; phylum Pseudomonadota; class Gammaproteobacteria; order Oceanospirillales; family Halomonadaceae; genus Halomonas; species Halomonas sp. I1. The sequence continues at coordinate 78,992 of NZ_JAVXUS010000010.1, read as the reverse complement.
AGAATCACCCCTGCGCGGCCCGAACATCCTCGACCAGCGCCTCGAGGTCGGGGTGTTCCTGGACGAAACCGTCATAGATGGGCTGCATCTTCTCCTGGAAGGCGGCCTTGTCCTCCACCTCGTTGATCTCCACGCCGGCGTCGAGCACCATCTGACGGCTGCTCTGGGCACGCTCTTCCCAGAGCTGGCGCTGTTCTTCGGCGGCATTCTGCGCCGCCTCGCGCACGATGCCGCGATCCTCTTCGGACAGTTCCTGCCACGTCGACTCCGCCACGCACAGGCACTCCGGCAGGATCAGATGCTCGGTGAGGGAATAGTATGTCGCCACTTCGTAGTGGCCACTGGATTCGTAGGAGGGATAGTTGTTCTCGGCGCCGTCGATGACGCCGGTCTTGAGCGACTGGTAGACCTCGCTGTAGGCCATCGGCGTGGCATTGCCGCCCAGCTCGTCGATCATCTGCACATAGAGATCGTTGTTCATGACGCGGACCTTCAGGCCCTCCACGTCCGCCGGCGTCTCGACCGGATGGTCGGTATTGTAGAGGCTGCGGGCCCCCGAGCCGAACCAGGAGAGCGCGACGAGATTCTTCTCGGCCAGCGCATCGGCGAAGCGATCGCCGACCTCGCCGTCCATGACGCGATACATGTCATCGGGACTCTGGAAGATGAACGGCAGCGACAGGATGTTGGTGGCCGGGACGATCGGTCCCATCGGCCCCATGTTGAAGTTGGCGAAATCCAGGGCCCCGTTGCGCGTCTGCTCGATGGCATCCGGCTGATCCCCCAGCACGGCATTATGGTAGACCTTGGGCTCGACTCTCCCCTCTGTCTTCTCGGCGACTTCCTCGGCAAAGCTCTCGAGAGCGACGCTGTTCGGATAGGACGGCGGGTGGATGTTCCACCCTCGCCACTGTTCGGCCTGGGCCGGGATCGAGATGACCGAGACGACACCGGCCAGGGCAGTCATTTTCAGGATCTTGCTGTTTTTAGTGGTCTTGTTGGTCAGCATGAAGCGCTCCTTACTTACGGGTTCAGGTGAACTTTTTTTATGCTTCTTGCGGTCGGCCAGGAGACTCTGGCCGGTCTTTTTTAATATCATACATCATATGAATGACAAGCTAGCCAGCCTTCACTCGGCTTACAAGGAAGATCGGACAGATTTAGACCAAAGTGTGAATATGCTCGGTACCCCGCTCCGACGTGGAGACCTTTCCTGGCCAAACCAAATCGCCCCCTGGATGCCGGGCTCGACAGCTGACACCGCGACTACCTGCTCTACTCGCCGGAGAAGGCCGACTTCCCTCCCCTGGTGACCTTCCGCGACTGGTTGCTGGAACGCACGGATCGGCGCGGCAGGAGGCCATAAAAAAGGCGGCCCGAAGGCCGCCAGACACTTACCGCTTGCCAATCTGAACGTGAACGCCTTGCCTCAGGCCTCGCGCTGGCCGTCGACCAGGCGGCTGACGCCGGCCGGGTTGCCGTCGCGCAGCGCCTCGGGCAGCAGCCCCTGGGGCAGGTTCTGGTAGCACACCGGGCGCAGGAAGCGGTGGATCGCCGCGCTGCCCACCGAGGTGGTGCGCGCGTCCGAGGTGGCCGGATAGGGCCCGCCGTGGACCATGGCGTGGCACACCTCGACGCCGGTCGGCCAGCCGTTGGCCATCACCCGCCCGGCGCGGCGCTCCAGGGTCGGCAGCAGGGCGCGAGCCGCGTCCAGGTCGCCGTCGTCCATCTGCAGGGTCGCGGTGAGCTGGCCTTCCAGGGCCTCGGCCACGCGCTTGACCTCGTCGAGGTCGGCGCATTCGACCACCAGCGAGGTGGCGCCGAAGACCTCGGCCTGCAGCGCCTCCTCACGTAGGAAGTCCTCGGCCGAGGCCACGAACAGCCCGGTCTGGCAGGCGTTGGGGCCGTCGCCGGCCGCGCCGCGGGCGACCTCGCGGGCCTGGCTGCTGGCCATCAGACCGTCGACCCCCTGCACGTAGGCGTCATGGATGCCCGGGGTCAGCATGGTCTGGGCCGCGGAGGCCTTCACCGCCTCGCCGGCAGACGCCACGAAGTCATCGAGCGCCTCGCCTTTGACGGCGATCACCAGGCCGGGGTTGGTGCAGAACTGGCCGGCGCCCATATTGAGCGAGCCGACGAAGGCCTCGCCCAGCGCCTGGCCGCGGGCCTCGAGCGCTTCCGGCAGCACGAACACCGGGTTGATCGAACTCATCTCGGCGTAGACCGGGATCGGCTCGGGACGCGCCTGGGCCGCCTGTACCAGGGCGGTGCCGCCGCCGCGCGAGCCGGTGAAGCCCACCGCCTTGATGCGCGCATCGCGCACCAGCGCCTGGCCGAGTTCGCGGCCGGAGCCGTAGAGCAGCGAGAACACGCCCTCGGGCAGCTCGCAGCGGGCCACGGCGCGCTGCACGGCGCGGCCGACCAGCTCGGAGGTGCCGGGGTGGGCGGCGTGGGCCTTGACCACCACCGGGCAGCCGGCGGCCAGCGCGGAGGCGGTGTCGCCACCGGCCACCGAGAACGCCAGCGGGAAGTTGGAGGCGCCGAACACGGCCACCGGGCCCAGGGCGATATGGCGCTGGCGCAGGTCGACGCGCGGCATCGGCGCCCGCTCCGGCAGCGCCGGATCGAGGCGCACGTCGAGCCACTCGCCGGCGCGCACGACGTTGGCGAACAGGCGCAGCTGGCCGCAGGTACGGCCGCGCTCGCCCTCCAGCCGCGCCCGCGGCAGGCCGGACTCGGCCATGGCGCGCACGATGAGGTCGTCGCCGATGGCCTCGATCTCCTCGGCCACGGTCTCGAGGAAGCGGGCGCGGGCCTCGAGGCCGGTCTCGCGGTAGGCATCGAAGGCCGCCCAGGCGAGCTCGCAGGCCTGCTCGACCTCGGCCTGGCCGCCGGCGGGGTAGGCCGGGGACAGGGTCTCGCCGGTGGCGGGGTCGACGGCATGGATCGGTTTGCCGTCGCTGGTCACGGCCCGCTGGCCGATCAGTTGCTTGCCTTCCAGAGTCATGCGGCTACTCCTGTCATGGGGCGCCGGATCACGGCGCCGTTCAGGTCGGGCGAGGCGGCGCATACCGACTCGCCGAGCGATGGGGTGTGGATATCTCAGCGAATCCGCCTCAACGGACCAGGGCGGGACGCTTGGGATCGAACTCCCAGCCCTGGATCAGGTACTGCATCGCCATGGCGTCGTTGCGCTGGGTGACGTCGAGGCGCCGGTACTTCTCGTGCGCCTCCATGAGCTTGTCGTCGTCCAGCTCGATGCCAAGGCCCGGCGTCTTGGGCACGGTCAGCTTGCCGTCAAGGATCTGGAACGGCTCCCTGGTGATGCGCTGGCCGTCCTGCCAGATCCAGTGAGTGTCGATGGCGGTGATCTCGCCCGGGCAGGCGGCGGCCACGTGGGTCATCATCGCCAGCGAAATATCGAAGTGGTTGTTGCTGTGCGAGCCCCAGGTCATGCCCCACTCGTGGCACAGCTCGCCCACCGCCACGGCGCCCTGCATGGTCCAGAAGTGGCAGTCGGCCAGCGGGATGTCGACCGAGTTGAGCTGCACGGCCAGCTGCAACTGCTTGTAGTCGGTGGCGATCATGTTGGTGGCGGTGGGCAGCCCGGTGCGTTTCTTGAATTCCGCCATGGTCTCGCGACCGGAGAAGCCGCCTTCCTGGCCGCAGGGGTCCTCGGCGTAGCTGAGCAGATGCTTGATCGGCTCCAGCACCCGCACCGCCTCGTCCAGCGTCCAGGCACCGTTGGGGTCCAGGGTCAGGCGCGCCTCGGGGAAGGCCTCGTGCAGCGCGCGGATGCAATCGGCCTCCTCCTCGCCGTGCAGCACCCCGCCCTTGAGCTTGAAGTCCCTGAAGCCGTAGCGGTCGTAGGCGGCCTTGGCCAGGTTGGCGACGGCGTCCGGTGTCATGGCCTCGCGATAGCGCACCTCGTCCCAGGCGTCGACCGGGTCGGCCACGCGGGGATACGGCAGGTCGGTCTTGTCCGGGTCGCCGAGCAGGAACAGGTAGCCCAGCGCCTCGACCTCGTCGCGCTGGCGACCGTACTGGCCCAGCAGGTCGGCCACCGGCATGCCCAGCGCCTGACCGAAGAGATCGAACAGCGCCGATTCGATGGCGGTAATGACGTGCACGGCCACGCGCAGATCGAAGGTCTGGCGACCGCGCTCCTCGGGGCCGCCCTGGGCCAGGAGATCACGGGCCTGGCTGAGCACCCGCTTGACCTCGTTGACCCGCGCGCCCTCCACCAGGCCACGGCACTTCTCCAGGCCGTTCAGGATGCCTTCGCTGGAGGGGATCTCGCCGACCCCACGGTTACCCGACTCGTCCTCCAGCACCAGCACGCAGCGGATGAACCAGGGCGCGTGGCCGCCGCTCAGGTTGAGCAGGAAGCCGTCTTCGCCGGCGATCGGCACGACGTTCATCTTGGTGATCTTGGGAAACATGAGGTGTTGTCTCTTACAGTCGATCAACAGAGAGGGCACACGCCCTCCCCCTTGGCTCCAGTTAGAGCTGTCATTGGCGTGCATAAGGAAATAACGTCGCCCAATTACAGCTGCATGATCCAGATGATGATTCCTGAGGCCACCAGGCCGGCGACCTCCGGCCAGAAGCCGAAGCGAAACTGGTTCACCTCTTTGGGCGAATCGCTGACTGTCAACTCATCGTCCTGCCGGGTCAGTTCGTCGTTGCGCAGCTTCATGGTCAATTCCTTCTAGCCGAACATCAGGTTGGGTAGCCACAGAGCCAACTGTGGAAAAAACAGTATCAGCGCCATGCCGATTACCTGCAGGCCAATGAATGGCAGTACCGCGCGGAAGATATGCTGCAACTCAATCCCTTCAGGCGCCACACTCTTGAGGAAGAAGCAGGCCGGCCCGAACGGTGGAGATAGATAGTAGATCTGTATATTCATGGCGAACAGTACGCCGAACCACACTGGGTCGTAGCCCAGTCCCACCACCACCGGGGCGAAGATCGGTACAGTGATGAAGATGATTGCGATCCACTCGAGGAAGGTACCCAGCACCATGACAATCAGCATCATGATGGCAATTACCGCCAGCGGCGGTACTTCGAGTCCCTGCAGGAAGTTGGTCAGAAAGCTGACGCCACCGATCAGATTATAGATGCCGACGAGACTTACCGCCCCCAGTACCAACCAGATAATTGAGCCTACAGTCAGCGCCGTCTGGCGCATGGCGTCGCGAATCATCCGGTAGGAAAACTGCTTGAGGATGGCGGCGACGATCATCGCCCCCACCGCTCCCATGGCGGCAGCCTCAGTTACCGTGGTGATGCCGGTGTAGATCGCTCCCAGAACACAGCCGATCAGGATGAACGGCAGGATCGCTCCCTTGAGGTACTTGAGACGCTTGTGCAACGGTAGCGCAGTCTCTGGGATGTCATTGATCGGCGCCAATGCCGGGTTGAGACGACAGCGGATCAATATATAGGTAATATAGATGGCAGCCAGGACCATACCCGGCACGGCACCAGCGGCGAATAATTTAGTAATCGACACCTGGGCGGCCAGACCGTAGACAATCATCACTACCGAGGGTGGAATCAGCGTTGCCAGGGCACCGGCGGCACAGATGATGCCAATTGACAGATTTCGATCATAGCCCAGGCGCAGCATCTGTGGCAGAGCGATCAGACCTAACATGACGATCTCACCACCCATGATGCCGCTCATTGCGGCGAGTATCACCGCTACCACACAAGTCTGCACGGCCACCGAGCCACGAGCACGACCACCAAGAATCGACATGCTGTCGAACAATGCATGGGCAATTCCTGAACGTTCCAGCACATTGGCCATGAACACGAAAAATGGTACAGCAACAAGCTCATACTTCTCGAGCACGTGGTAGACATTAGATGCTACCAGGAATAGACCATCCGTTCCGTAATATAGAAGTGCGGTAACCACCGACACAGTCAGTGTTGTGACTCCCAGAGGAATACCGAAAGCCATCAACGCCAGAAGCGCTAGAACAATCAACAAAGTGACGACTTCAATACCCATTATTCGGCCCCTCCTTTGGCTCGTTCCTCGAACCAGTGAACCACATTGGCGAGCAACTGAAGGAGATAGAGAAAGGCCCCTACTACGAGAGTCGGTTTGAGATATGCTGGCAAAAGTGGGTTAAAAGAACTTCCACTTCGTTGACCACCATGCAAAGCCGTCATCGCAGGCTCCCAGGTGGCCCAGATCAGCATTGCCAAAGCAAAAATGGCGACTCCCAGCGAAACCAGTTCCATCTTCTTCCAAACATGGACGGGCACCACTAACTCCATCATCGTGATGGCAATATGCCGCTTTCGCTGTGTCACATAACCGCTAGTCATCACCCAGCCGGTGGCACACAACGCCATGACCGTCTCGAAGGTCCACTGGGTGGGAGAATTAAAGATATAGCGCATGGCCACCTCAAGAGCGGACAGCACAATGCAGGCGAAGAACAACACGGCACAGGCATAGCCGATGAAAGCGCTGACCCGGTCCATGCCTGCCGCCAGTCGGCTGAGTAGTCGCATAGCAGACTCCAGTCAGAAAAAGGACCACGACAACGCCCGTTGTCGTGGTCCCCAAGGTAAGATATCAGTCCTGACTCTCTTGAGAGGCAGCAACAGTTTCAGCTGTATCACCCCCCTTGAGAAGGCCAGTTTCACGCATATACTCGAGGTGAGCTTGTAATGCCTGTTGCGCCAATTCGCTCTTATCGCCGAACGCTTCCCAGGCACCGCGGGCGATCTCGCGGAACTGGTCGCGCTCTTCCTGCGGCCAGTCGATGACGGTCATGTCTTCCTTCTTCTTGTCCCGAGCCACCAGGCTCTCGTCCTTCTCCTGAACGGCTTTGGCCAGGTCGTGGAAGGCATTATAAAACCATTGCCCCAGGGCCTTCTGGTCCTCCTCGCTAAGCGACTCCCACGTCTGCTGATTGAGAGTAAACTGCTGCGACGACATACTGTGTATGCCCGGATAGATCGGGTACTTGGCGATGTCGTGAAGGCCCGAGGCATCGTTATTGACGTAGGCGGAGGCATCAGCCGCGTCGACCACGCCCTGCTGCAACGAGGTGTAGACTTCAGAGAAGGGAATATTGACGGGTGTCGCCCCGGCACGCTCAAACACTGCCGCCGCTAAGCCTTCTGGCGACCGAATTTTCACGCCTTCAAGGTCTTCTACGCTACGGATAGGAACAGCAGCCACCAAAGCCTCGCGCTTGTAGGGCCCACAGCCGACCACTTTAATCTTGTCACCAACCTGAGCGTCGATAGCCTTCTGCAAGACATCTTCTCCCCCACCTTTCTGGCAGAAGTCGAGGAACTGCGAAGGTTTGTCGTAGCCGGCAATCAAATCGCCCATCAAGGCAAATACCGGATCCTTTCCGGTAAAGTAAGCAGGGGCCGTCATGTCGCCATCCAGCAAGCCCATGGAAACCGCCTCCATGGTTTCCTTATAGGGCACTACACTACCAATGGGCATCAGATTTATGGAAACGTCTCCATCGGTCACTTTCTCAAGCTTGGGCGCCCAATTTTCCTGCAGGTATTGGTAGGCAAAATCACCCGAATTGAAGGAAGTCTGCACTTTCAAATCTGCAGCCTGAGTGGTACCGGAAAATGTCAGAGCAGCGCTTGCCAGAACTATGGAATGAGCTAGGGTGCGAATCTGCATGTTGGTATCCTTGTAGCTATTGTCGATTCAACATTGGAAAGCCTCACGTGAGGCGTCAGAAGCGGGGTACTTTCCCGGTCCAGTTGGGGTCGTACTTCTGCATCTCCTTCACATCGTTGCGCGAACGGATGCCACACTCCTGAAAGTTGCGCTCGAGTTGTTGCAGGGCGTTACGATCCAGCTCGACGCCCAACCCGGGCGCATCGGGGACGCGTACGCTTCCGTCCTCGAAGGGAATCTTGCCACCAAGAATGACCTCCTCCTCCTGCCAGGGATAATGTGTGTCACAAGCGTAGGTGAGGTTATCGATCGACGCGGCGGCATGAGTCATGGCCATCAGACTGATGCCCAGGTGAGAGTTGGAGTGCATGGACAATCCCAGCCCCCAGGTCTCACAGACGCGGGCCAAATCCCGGGTCGCCTGTAACCCGCCCCAGTAGTGATGGTCAGAGAGGATCACATCCACAGACTGTTTGGCGATGGCCTCGGGGAAGTCGAAGAAGCCGATCACGCACATATTGGTGGCCAACGGTATAGTGGCCGACTGGTGAACCTCGGCCATGCCGCCCTTGCCGGGGGCGGGATCCTCGAGATACTGCAACAGCCCTTCCATCTGCGGGAGCAGGCGCTTAGTGGTCTCAGGTGTCCAGCCGCCGTTGGGGTCGATACGCAGAGGATGCTCAGGGAAAGCCTCGTGCAGCGCATGGATCGCCGCTAGCTCATGTTCAGGCTGGAAAACGCCACCCTTGAGCTTGATCGACTGGAAGCCATACTGATCTATCATCTGCCTGGCCGAGCGCACCACGTCTTCGGGAGTCAGGATCTCTCCCCAGGCATCAGCCCAATCGTCCTGGCTGAACTGGTGACGACCATACTTATAGAATAAATAGGCGCTATAGGGCACGACATCGCGGACCTTCCCGCCCAACAAGTCACAAACGCTGCGCTCGGTGATCTTGCCTATCAGATCGAGGAAGGCAACCTCGAAGGCAGCGAAGATGCGCGGCACTGTGGTGGCATGGTTAGTACCGGGGGCCAGCTCAATGCCTTCCCCTTGAGACACAGTGGAAACAGACTCCCCGACGATGGCTTTCAACTCATTGAGGTGGAAGACATCGACGCCTGGCAAACGGGAGGCCACCGTCTGCAATTGTGACAGTGTCTGCTCATCTCCATACGACTCGGAGAGACCGTAGCGGCCGTCTTCGGTTATCACTTCGATGATCGAACGCAGGGCCCAGGGCTCATGAATACCACTCACATTGAGCAGTGGCGGATCACGGAAAGCAACCGGGGTGACGACGACCGATGAAATGCGGGACATGACTCGACTCCAGTGCAACTAGAATGAATGAGCACGCTCGACAAGCTTTACAAGCAGAGCCCGCTCATCGGCATTCGGCATCTCCAGCGGCGCACGAACGCTGCCGGCGGGACGCCCAATGATCTCGGCGCCGGCCTTGATCAGGCTGACCGCATAGCCGGCCTTGTGGTCGCGGAGGTCGACGAAGGGCACGAAGAACTCGCGCGAGATGCGACGCACGGTGTCGGTGTCGCCGGCCCGCAGCGCCTTGTAGAAGGTGACCGCCATGTCCGGCACGAAGTTGAACACGGCGCTCGAGTAGGTGTTCACGCCGACGGCCAGGTAGGCCTCGGCCATGATCTCGGCGGTGGGCACGCCGCCCACGTAGGCCAGGCGGTCGCCGACGGTCTTGATGATGCGGTTGAGGGCCTGCATGTCGCCCTTGCCGTCCTTGAGGCCGACCAGGTTGGGGCAGGCATCAGCCAGGCGCTGTACCGAGGCAGGTTTCATCACACCATTGCCACGGTTGTAATAGATCACGCTGATGGACGTCGCATCGCAGATCTGGCGGGCGTACTCCACCAGGCCATCCTGGGGGCATTCCGTCAGGTAGGGCGGCATCAGCAGGATGCCGTCGGCGCCCTCCTCCTCGGCGATCTTCGCAAAAGCACTGCCGGTGGCCACGCTCAGACCGGCGCTGGCGATCACCGGCAGCTTGCCGTCGACGACCTCAACCGCCAGACGCACGATTTCGCGGAACTCGTCCTGGGACAGGTTGAAGAACTCCCCGGTGCCGCCGGCGACGAACACCGCCGAGATCTCGTGGCTGATGAACCACTCGAGGCGATGACGATAGCTTTCGGCATCGAAACGCCCTTCGGCGTCGAAATCGGTAATCGGGAAAGACAGCAGACCATCGCTGATCGCTTTCTTGACATCTTCGCGTGTAAAGGTCACCGGCTCGTCCTCTTGTCAGCCTTGGGGTGACATGAGGAAGGCGTCGCCCTCATGTCATACATCATACAAATTACAAGCTAAACGGCTGTACGATGACTGACAAGCGCCTACATGGTAAAATTGGACTAAAGTTTTAGCTCTTGCCCTCCCCCTCGACGGCATCACATGCCCTCCGCATGACCTGTCAATCGTGAGGCGAGGATATCCCCGAAGACCGGGCCGGAGCCGACACAGGATGTCAGCATGTCACTGATCGATATCTTCCTCTCGACGCTCAACATCACCCTGCCGGTGTTCGCCATGGTATTCATCGGCATCGGCCTCAAGCGTCTGGGGTGGATCGATCAAGCCTTCGTCAACACCGCTTCCCGCCTGGTCTTCCGTGGCACCCTGCCGACTCTCATCTTTCTGAGCCTGATCGGTGCCGATCTGGAAAACACCTTCAACCCCTGGTTGCTCGTCTTCTTCGCCCTGGCAACCCTGGCCAGTTTCCTGCTGTGCTGGGCGTGGGCCGCCTGGCGCCTGCCCCGAGTCCTGCGTGGTGTCTATGTCCAGGGGGGCTTCCGTGGCAACTGCGGTGTCGTCGGCATGGCCCTGGCACATGGCATGTACGGTGAGGTGGGATTGTCCATCGGCGGGCTGCTGCTCGGGGTCGTGATTCTGACCTACAATATCCTCTCGGTCGTCGTGCTCAGTTTCTACCGACCACGCGAGGAAGGCTCAAGACAGGTCCCATGGCGAAGCATCGCCAAGCACATACTGACCAATCCTCTGATCCTGGCCGTCCTGGTAGCCACGCCTCTGGCACTTCTCGACGTCCGACTACCGAACTGGCTGGCGACCACCGGCGACTATTTCGCCTCGCTGACGCTCCCGCTGGCCCTGATCTGCATCGGCGCCACCCTCTCGACCCGCGCTCTGAAGAAAGGCTATGGACCAGCACTGGGAGCCAGCGGCTGGAAGATGGTCGGCATCCCGATCCTGGCCACGACGGTCGCCTGGTGGCTCGGCTTCGAAGGACGTGAACTCGGCGTGATGTTCCTGTTCTTTGCTAGCCCCACGGCGGCGGCCGCCTTCGTCATGGCCAAGGCCATGGGAGGCGACGAGACACTCACCGCCAACATCATCGCCCTGACGACCCTGATGGCAAGCATCACGATCACTGTCGGGGTCTTCGTCCTGCGGGCGGCAGGACTGATCTAGTGGTGCCTTCCACCACCTCGAACTGCTCGAGGCCACCGCCCTCGCGGGTGGCCTCCGGCGGCATCGGGTTGGCATGGGCCTGTTTGAAGTCATCGCTGCCCACCCAGGTACGGAAAGCCTCCTGACTCTCCCACTCGGTCTCGACGACATAAGGGGCCTGATTGCCCTGCGGACGAAGCACCCGCATGGCGATGAAACCGGGCTGCTTGTCGATCTCCCCGACCCGGGCACGGAAGCGCTCCTCGAATTCGGCCTCGTAACCGGGATTCACGTGGACACGGTTATTGACGATGAAGCTCATGATCGGCTCACTCCGGGTCAGGCAGGTCGTCGGGCATGGTGAAGCGCGTCAGTCGTGCACAGCCTGCCGCCGGCACCTCGGCTTCCAGTTCGGCAATGGCAGCCGTCGGCAAGCCGAGGCCATGATCGCTGCGGCCCTCCACGAGTAGCCCAGCCAGAGCGCCGACCAAGGGCATGTGGCTGACCAGCATGACCGGCGTTTCGAGCGGCGCCTGCAGCAGCCAGTCGAGCACCGCGCCGGGCGGATCGTCGGGCGTGATCAACGACAGGGGCTCCACGGCCACGCAAAGTGCATCGGAAATGTGCTCGGCGGTCTGCTGGGCACGGCGATACGGGCTCGCCAGCAATCGCAGGCGCGACAGATCCAGATCGTCACGTCCGGCCAGCCAGGCCGCCATGCGGGCCACCTCACGGTGGCCCTGAGCCGTCAGTTCACGCTCGGCATCGGGCATCCCCGCTCGCGCCTCGCCATGGCGCATGATCAACAAGGTTTCAGCCATTCTCGCCTCTCGAGTCCCGGTGATCGCGTTGCACGTTTTCCCGTGATAACACGAATTCCACATCGCTGCTCTGTTCTCCCTGCATCAACAAACGCGCCATCTCCCTGGCCGGCACATCCCGGAACAGAACCTGGTAGAGCCCTTCGGCAAGTGGCATGTAGACCCCCTCCTGCCGAGCCATATCTCGTACCAACCGCACCGTATTGACGCCCTCAGCTACCTGGCCGAGGGATTCGATGGCTTCATCGAGGTTGCGCCCTTCGCCCAGGGCGAAGCCGACGCGATAATTGCGGGACAGACTCGACGAGCAGGTCACGATCAGATCGCCTACACCGGCGAGCCCCAGAAAGGTCATGGGGTTGGCGCCCTGGGCCACGGCGAAGCGACTCATCTCGGCAAGTGCGCGCGTCATCAGCATGCTGCGAGTGTTTTCCCCCATGCCCAGTGCCGCCGCCATGCCGGCTGCAATGGCATAGATATTCTTCAGGGCCCCGCCAAGTTCCACGCCATAACGGTCGTTGCTGGCATAGACGCGAAAATAGTCGCAGCCCAGTACGGTCTGGACACGAGTCCGCGTCAAGGGATCATGGCTGGCGATCACCGTGGCGGTCAATTGGTGGTCGGCGACCTCCGATGCCAGGTTGGGCCCAGAAAGAACCCCGATGTGCCGTCCCCCGGTCTCGTCTTCCAGGATCTGGCTCATCAGCTTGAACCCCTCTTCCTGGATGCCTTTGGTGGTACTGACCAGGATATGCTCCGGCTTCAACCATGGACGTGCCTGGCGCACCACGTCGCGAAACCCTTTTGAAGGAATTGCCACCAGTACAAGCCCGGCCCCCTCCAGCGCTTCGCTCAGTCGGGTATGCGCCGATACGGCGGGGTTGATGTCATAGCCGGGCAGATAACGGCCATTGCGGTGCTCGAGATTGATCTGCGAGGCGAGTTCAGCGTCGCGCAGCCACTGCCGCACCTCGAAGCCGTTGTCGGCGGCGATGCTGGCCAGGGCGGTGCCAAAGCTGCCCCCTCCGAGCACCGTCACTCTGGTGTTGCGATCATCAGGATTGCGATCGTCGGACATAGTCGCCCCGAGACTGTAAGTGATCCGGCGATTGTATCGAAAAACGCCCCCGTTAGGGGGCGCGTATAGGACGTGCAGAACTCGGGACCCGGGGCCCCGAGGCCGGTCAGTCGATCATCGGTACCAGGGTATCAATGCTCGAGCGGGCGTCGCCGTAGAGCATGCGCGTGTTCTCCTTGAAGAACAGCGGGTTCTCGATACCGGAATAGCCGGTACCCTGGCCACGCTTGCAGACGAAGACCTGCTTGGCTTCCCAGACCCGTAGTACCGGCATGCCGGCGATAGGGCTGTTGGGGTCCTCCTGGGCAGCTGGATTGACGATATCGTTGGAGCCGATGACGATCACCACGTCGGTCTCGGTGAAGTCATCGTTGATCTCGTCCATCTCCAGCACGATGTCGTAAGGCACCTTGGCCTCGGCCAGCAGCACGTTCATGTGGCCCGGCAGGCGGCCGGCGACCGGGTGGATGCCGAAGCGCACGTTCTTGCCGGCGCTGCGCAGCTTGCGGGTCAACTCACTGACCGCGTTCTGCGCCTGGGCCACCGCCATGCCGTAACCCGGCACGATGACCACACTGTCGGCGTCGTTCAGCGCACTGGCCACGCCCGCGGTGTCGATGGCGACCTGCTCGCCCTCGATCTCGGCGGCCGGCCCCTGACTGCCACCGAAGCCACCCAGAATCACGTTGACGAAGTTGCGGTTCATCGCCTTGCACATGATGTAGGAGAGGATGGCACCCGAGGAGCCCACCAGGGCACCAGTGACGATCAGCAGGTCATTGGACAGCGTGAAGCCGATGGCCGCCGCGGCCCAGCCAGAGTAGCTGTTGAGCATCGACACCACGACCGGCATGTCGGCGCCGCCGATGCCCATGATCAGGTGATAGCCGATGAACAAGGCCAGTACCGCCAGCAGCAGCAACGTCCAGAAACCGGCGCCATTCAGGTAGAGAACGGCCAGCAGCAGCGACAGAATTGCCGCACCGGCATTGAGCAGATGGCCGCCCGGCAGTTGACGAGGCTTGCCGTCGACCTTGCCGGCCAGCTTGCCGAAAGCGATCACCGAACCGGTGAAGGTCACCGCACCGATGAACACCCCCAGTACCACCTCGATCTGCAGGAAGGTGAGCTCCGCCGGCGTCTTGTGCGCCACCAGGGCGGCAAAGGCCGAGAAGCCCTCACTACCTTGCTCAGCGAGCTGGGCGGCCAGCACTCGACGGCGTTCGAGGTCGGCGTTGAAGCCGACAAATACTGCCGCCAGACCGACAAAGCTGTGCAATGCCGCCACCAACTGCGGCATCTCGGTCATGTCGACCTTTTTCGCCAGATAGACGCCGGCCACGGCCCCGATGATCATCATCGGCACCATCCACCAGTAGCCGCCGATCCCCGGCCCGAAGGCGGTGAACACCACGGCCACGGCCATGCCGACAATGCCGTACCACACCGCACGCTTGGCTTTTTCCTGATTGCTCAGCCCTCCGAGAGAAAGGATGAACAATACACTCGCCGCGATCGCCGCGGCGGACACGAATCCTTGACTCAACATAGTGTCTCCCCGCGGTTCAGGATTTCTGGAACATGGCCAGCATCCGGCGTGTCACCAGAAAGCCACCCACGATATTGATGGTCGCGATCAGTACCGATATCGCCGCCAGCAGTCCTACCAGGAAGCTGCCCGAGCCGATCTGCAGTATTGCCCCCAGCACGATAATGCCGGAAATCGCGTTGGTCACCGCCATCAATGGGGTATGCAGGGAATGGCTCACCCCCCAGATGACCTGGAAGCCGACGAAGCAGGCCAGCACGAAGACGATGAAGTGTTGCATGAAAGAGGCCGGTGCCACCTGGCCGAGCAGCAGCATCAGCGCACCGCCGACGGCCAGCATGCCCACCTGGCGCTTGGTCTGGGTGACGAAGGCAGCATGCTCGGCAGCCTTCTTCTCCTCCGGTGTCGGCTCCTTCTCCTTGGGCTTCGGCTTGGCCGCCCCGATGGCCTGCACCTTGGGCGGCGGTGGCGGGAAGGTGATCTCGCCTGCATGGGCCACCGTGGCGCCACGGATGACATCATCCTCCATGTCGTGATGGAGCTGGCCATCCTTCTCGGGCGTGAGGTCGGTGATCATGTGGCGGACATTGGTGGCATAGAGCAGCGAGGCCTGCGTCGCCATCCGCGAGGGGAAGTCAGTGTAGCCGACGATGACCACGCCATTGTCCGTCACGACGCGCTGATCGGGTTCGGTGAGATCGCAGTTGCCGCCACGCTCGGCGGCCAGGTCGACGATCACCGACCCCGGCTTCATGGACTTGACCATGTCCTCGAGCCACAGTTTCGGCGCCGGCTTGCCCGGAATCAGTGCCGTCGTGATGACGATGTCCACGTCCGACGCCTGTTCGCGGAACAGCGCCAGCTGCTTCTCGCGGAACTCGGGGCTCGAGGGCGCCGCATAGCCGCCCGAGCCGGAGCCGTCCTGGCTGTCCTCGAAGTCGAGGAACAGGAACTCGGCACCCATCGACTCGATCTGCTCGGCCACTTCGGGCCGCACGTCGAAGGCACGTACCACCGCCCCCAGGCTGGTCGCAGTCCCGATGGCCGCAAGTCCCGCCACGCCGGCACCGACCACCAGCACCTTGGCCGGCGGCACCTTGCCCGCGGCGGTCACCTGACCGGTAAAGAAACGCCCGAACTGATTGCCCGCCTCGATCACCGCCCGATAACCGGCAATATTCGCGGTGGAGGACAAGGCATCCATCTTCTGGGCCCGGGAAATACGCGGCACCATGTCCATGGCAATGACGCTGGCACCGGTCGCTCGACAGCGCTCCAGCAGTTCCTCGTTCTGGGCCGGCCAGAAGAAGGAAATCAACGTCTTGCCTTGCGTCAGGCGTCCGGCTTCCTCTTCGGAAGGCTCACGCACCTTGATGACGACATCCGCCGTCTCCCAAAGCGCCTCGGCACCGTCGACGACCTCGACGCCGGCCTCGCGATAGGCCGTGTCATCGAATCCGGCCGCCGCACCGGCACCGGTTTCTACCAGACATTCGTGTCCAAGCTTCTGGAGATGCTGGGCGCTCTCCGGGGTCAACGCGACACGCGCTTCCCCTTCTGCGCACTCCTTGGGCGCACCAATCTTCACGTTGGATCTCCCCTTGCAGGTTTATCGTTATTCACGACTCGAGCCGGCTATCTTTACCTGAGATGGAAACCTTTCTCAAGGCGAATGACGCCGATGCCATCGTCGACGGCGCCCCTGGACGACGACTCGAACCGCCGCCCAGACACGACACGACCCCGCCGAAGCAGGGTCGTGCGTCGCCGAAGATTTTTTCGACTTGACGTGGACGTCAAGCACTCAGCAGGGCATTGAGGCGCTTGACGTAGGCTGCCGGGTCATCGAGATGCCCGCCCTCGGCGATGATCGCCTGATCAAGCAGGATCCGCGCCAGATCACCGAAGGCCGAGTCATCGGCACTCTCGAGGCGCGTCACCAGGGCATGCTCGGGGTTGAGCTCGAGAATCGGCTTGACCTCGGGCATCGGCTGACCGGCGGCTTCCATGATGCGACGCATCTGGTAGCCCATCTCGTGCTCGGGCAGCACCACACAGGCCGGAGAGTCGGTCAGGCGATGGGTCACCTTGACCTCCTGAACCTCCTCGCCGAGCGCCTCCTTGACGCGCTTGACCAGGTCCTCCTTGGCCTTGGCAGTCTCCTCCTGGGCCTTCTTCTCGTCTTCGTCCTCGACCTCGCCGAGGTCCAGGTCGCCCTTGGCCACGTCGACGAAGGACTTGCCTTCGAACTCGGTGAGATGGCTCATCAGCCATTCGTCGATACGATCGTGGAGCAGCAGAACCTCGACGCCTTTCTTGCGGAAGATCTCCAGGTGCGGGCTGTTCTTCGTCGCATTGAAGCCGTCGGCGACGATGTAGTAGATCTTCTCCTGCCCGTCCTTCATGCGCCCGACGTAATCGGCCAGTGACTGGTCCTGGGTAGCGCTGTCGGTGTGGGTGGTGGAGAAGCGCAGCAGGCCGGCGATCTTCTCGCGGTTGGCATGGTCCTCCGCCGGGCCTTCCTTGAGCACACTGCCGAAGGTGTTCCAGAACGTCTGGTAGGCCTCATCGTCCTTGGCCAGCTTCTTGAGCATGTCCAGGGAACGCTTGGTCAGCGCCGACTTGATCTTGTCGACCTGCGGATCCTGCTGCAGCAGCTCGCGCGAGACGTTGAGCGACAGGTCGCGCGTATCCAGCACACCCTTGATGAAGCGCAGATAGAGCGGCAGGAACTGCTCGGCATCGTCCATGATGAAGACGCGCTGCACATAGAGCTTCACGCCCCGGGCACCATCACGCTCGTACAGATCGAAGGGCGCGCGGCCCGGTACGTACAGCAGGCTGGTGTACTCGAGCTTTCCCTCGACCTTGTTGTGGCTCCAGGTCAGGGGGTCGGAGAAGTCATGGGCCACATGCTTGTAGAAGGCCTTGTACTCGTCGTCATCGATCTCCGCCTTGGGCCGAACCCAGAGCGCTGTGGCCTCGTTGACGGTCTCCCAGGTCGTGGTCTCGCTGCCCTCGATCTCGTTGCCCTCTTCGTCACGGGCCTTCTCGACCTTGGGCATGCGCACCGGCACATCGATATGATCGGAGTACTTGCGCACCAGGCTCTGGAGACGGAAGTCGTCGGCGAACTCCCGTGCATCCTCCTTGAGGTGCAGGACGATCTCGGTACCGTGGCGCTCGAGCTCGATATCCGCCACGCTGAATTCACCCTCGCCCTGAGAGCGCCATTCGACACCAGCGCTTGCGTCGGTGCCCGCCTTGCGGGTACGCACCGTGATGTCGTCGGCAACGATGAAGCCGGAATAGAAGCCGACGCCGAACTGGCCGATCAGCTTGGCATCTTTCTGCTGCTCGCCGGAGAGCTGCTTGAGAAACTCGGAGGTACCGCTGCGGGCGATGGTGCCGAGGTTCTCGATCACCTCGTCGCGGCTCATGCCGATGCCGTTGTCACGCAGCGTGACCGTACCGGCATCCCGGTCATGTTCGATCTCGACGCGCAGCTCGCTGTCGCCTTCATAGATGGCGTCATTGTCCAACGCTTCATAACGCAGCTTGTCGCAGGCATCGGCGGCGTTGGAGATCAGCTCACGCAGGAATATCTCCCTGTTGGAGTACAGGGAGTGAATCATCAGGTGCAACAGCTGCTTGACTTCCGTCTGGAAGCCGAGCGTTTCCTCATGGGTGGCAGTGGTCATCTATCTTGGACCCCTTTCTCGACATGACAGCAGTGGCGGTGGCAACGGCCACCAGTGAACAACTGTCGTCGATATGGGGCTCACCGCACGTTTTTCAAGCGTCCTGCGTCGTCATTTCGCCCAATGCAAAATGCAGCCGCGCGGTCGCCACCGGCGTTCCTTCATCACTCTGCCAGGCCCAGACCCGCACATTGGCCATGCGCCGACCCTCGCGAAGCAACTCGCAACGCGCCAGCGTCGGCACCACCCTGGCCGTGCGCAGATAATCGATGGAGACATCGACAACACGCGGCAGACGCGGCTCGCGTGCGGCCAGCATCAGGTCCAGGGTCGCGGCGGTTTCCATGAAGGCCGCCACCACGCCACCATGCAGAGCCGGCAACAGCACATTGCCGATGTTGGCCTCGTGCGGTGCCAGCCGAAACACCAGGCCCTCGCCATCCGTTGCTGTCTCGACGGATACGCCAATTCGGCGGGCATAGGGAATCCGCTCCAGCCAAGCCGCGACATCTCCCTGCTGCCGAGTACGCGCCAGCCATTCGATATCATGGAAAGACTCAGTCATTGTCATTCTCCGCCGCGAACAGGGCCTGCGTGAATCCCGGCGGTGTATTGCGTGCTCCGAGACGCATGAAATTGGCGACGCCCCGAGCCACCGGCCGCTCGGCGTCCTGCCATAGCCGCCCCTCGGTGAACACCACCGAGGCCGTGACCGAGACCACTCTAGCCTCGACATGCAGCCTCTTCCCCGCCACGCCGGGGCGATAATGATCGACGCGCAGATCAAGGGTCGGACACACCTCGGGCTCGGGCAGTGCCGGCAGCACCGCCGAGCCGCAGGCCGTGTCCAGCAACATGGTCGCCACACCGCCATGCAGCAGCCCGCGCGTCGTGTCGCCGAGCAGGTCATCGTGCCAGGGCAAACCCAGTAACACCCGCTCGGGCCCCGCCTCGAGCACCGTCAGGCCGAATCCTCGGGTGTGGGGAATCACGGTGACGAAGCGCGTGATAGCGCGCCGCCAGTCGGCGGCATCAGGAGTCGGGAGCGACATGGACAGCCTTAATTAATCAAACGTTTGACTCAAACTAGCTCATCCCGCCCATCTTGCCAACGCCCCCTGCTAGCGACTGCCCCATCTATCCGAAAGCGCCATCAGGATAGGGCACCTCCTCCATCCTCCTTCCAGCGGCGATATGCCTCCAGAGAATGATCGACGCGCGTCAGCAGCCAGCCGACCACGACCACGTCGTCGACCAGGCCAAGCAGCATCAAGACATCCGGAATCAGGTCCAGCGGCGACAGCAGATAGGCCAGTGCCAACAACATCCATCCCATCGCGGACCATGGCACTGGACGGTAGCGGCCTCGCGCCACGTCGACTAGCATCGGGACGAACAGACGCAGGGCACGGCGCATCCGTCCCAGGGCTCGGGAGCGGTGCTTCAGACGCTGGAAAAGCGCCAATCCATTGAATCGAGCCATCATGATCTCCTGAGGAAACTCAGCGCACTGCCTGACGATAGGATATCCTCAACGGGATGCCCCGGTCTTGTCGACGACATCGACATATAGCGAACACTATTCGCGTCATTCACCCACGGCTCACGCCGGCGAACCAACGAGATCCCCCGATGTTCCGGTCCCCGTCCCTCGCTTCCTGGAAAATCTGGCTGGCCGCTGCCCTGCTGTGCTGGCCAATGGCCGCCCCGGCCGATGATCGCGCCATGCATGATGCGCTTCAGGCGGCACGCAGCCAGCAATGGCATGCCATCGACCAGGCCGCCATCGAGAACCATGTACTGGCCGGCTACGTCGACTATCACCGCCTCAAGGCACGCCTTCCCGAGGCCAGCCCCAACAGCGTCCTGCACTTCATCGGGACGCACGAAGACTCGCCACTGGCCGGCTGGATGCGAGGCCAGGCCATCTCGGCCTATGGCAAGGTCGGAAACTACGCCGACCTGCTTGCCGTGGCCAATGGCGTGCCCGACGACACCGAGCGCCAATGCCACTATTATGCCGCCCTGCTCGATACCGATCCTGCAGCAGCGGCACAAGGTGGGCGAGAACTATGGCATGAAGGCCACTCACAGCCGGATGCCTGCGACCCGTTGTTCAATACCCTGCGAGCCCGCGGCAAGATCGGTTCCCTGGCAATCTGGGAGCGCATGATGCTGGCCTGGCGCAACGGGGAAACAGGACTCGCCAACTATCTGGGCCGCATGCTCGGTCCCGACTGGGGCGACGGCAAGGCTGCCATGAACCGCCTGCAGGCCGACTACTCGGCCATCACCACGATACCGACCTGCGTCGGCCCCGGCTGCCGGGGCAGCGGCGCGCTTTTCGCTGCCGCCATGCACGGTTTCACGCGAGCCGATACCGAGGCGGCACTGGAGGCCTGGCGCAAGGTCTCTCCACACCTGTCGATCGACGAGGCCCATCGACGCTCGATCGAACACGACCTGGCCTTCTACTCGCTGGTTCGTGATATCCGTCAGAACCAGGCCTGGGTAGACGACGCCATGCCGCGACTGGCCGATGCCGAATTGCTCGAACTGCGAACCCGGGTGGCGTTGGAAGACCGTGACTGGCGTGGCGTAATCGGCTGGATCGGCAGGATGGCGATGGAGCAGCGCGACAAGGCGCGCTGGCAATATTGGCTGGGCCGCGCCCAAGGGCAGCTTGGCAACACCGACGACGCTCGCTCCGCCTACGAACGCGCTGCCACCGAGCGCGACTTCTATGGCTTCGCCGCCGCCGACCGGCTGGGCCAACCCTACACACTCGACATGTCATCGACCCAGGTGGACCCGACATTGCGTCAGCGCGTCGCCGACTGGCCTGTCGTACGCCGTACCGAAGCCTTGCTGCGCATCGACGAACCCGGACTGGCTGCCAGCGAATGGTATGCCGCCGCCGCCCGCGCCTCGACCGAGGAAGCTCGTGCTCTGGCCTCTTACGCTCAGCAGCGTGGCTGGCATGCACGACTGGTACAGACCACCATCGCTGCCCAGCTGTGGGACGCACTTCCCTGGCGCTTCCCGGAAGCCTATCGGGCGCAATTCATGCACTGGGGCGAACGGACCGGCGTCGACCCTTATCTGCTGATGGGTATCGCCCGCCGCGAGAGCGCCTACAACCCCGACGCCCTGTCGCCGGTGGGTGCACGAGGCCTGATGCAGCTGATGCCCGGTACCGCAGCCAGCGTCAGCCGCAAGCTGGGCCTGCCCGACCCGGGGCCCTACGGCGTGCTCGAGCCGGCACTCAACATTCGTCTCGGCAGCACCTATATCGACGAAATGCTCGACCGCTATCGCGGCAACCGCCTGGCCGCCACGGCGGCCTACAACGCCGGCCCACACCGTGTCGACCGTTGGCTGCGCGACGCCCCACAGGCTTTCGACCTTTTCGTCGAAAGCATTCCCTTCCGCGAAACCCGACATTACGTGCAGGCCGTGATGACCTATCGAGTGATCTTCGAAAGCCTCGCTCGGGGCGGGGACACCAAAGGCGTAGCCCTGCTCACCCCAGCGGAACGACAAGGGCGATACGATGGATCGCTGCAGGCGAGGAATTGAGCGAGAGGCGAGAGGCGAGAGGCGAGAGGCGAGAGGCGAGAGGCGAGAGGCGAGAGGCGAGAGGCGAGCAGTATGTTAGCACCGCGCAGCTCGAAGCTCGTGGTTCTTAGGGACTCCTCGTCAACGCGAGCTTGACGCCGAAGCCGATCAGGACACCGCCGGTCAGGCCATTCAACCAACGCGAGAAAGCGGGGCTGGCCAGCCAGCGACCG
Source organism: Halomonas sp. I1 (assembly GCF_032334135.1). Taxonomy (NCBI): domain Bacteria; kingdom Pseudomonadati; phylum Pseudomonadota; class Gammaproteobacteria; order Oceanospirillales; family Halomonadaceae; genus Halomonas; species Halomonas sp. I1. The sequence goes on along the minus strand of NZ_JAVXUS010000010.1, from coordinate 56,926 downwards.
GCGCTGCCCACCATCAACACCACGCCGATCTGCCACAGGTTGGCAACGACGAAATGAACGCCAGCCAGCCATAGCGACTTGATGAGTGCCGGATCGCCCGGCGCGATGAACTGTGGCAGGAAGGCCATGTAGAAGACCACGGTCTTGGGGTTGAGGACATTGGACAGCAGCCCCTCTCGGAGCGGTCGCCACATGGGCACCGAATGCCTTTCCGCCTCGACGCTGGCTACCGGCAATCCCTGCCCTCGTCGTGCCGCCATCAGGCCATTGATCCCCAGCCAAATCAAGTAGGCCGCCCCAGCCAGCTTGAGCACCCCGAACGCCCATGCCGACTGCAACAGGATCAGTGAAATACCCAGGGCCGAGACGGCAGCGTGCACGAACAAACCGCTGCAGATCGCCAGGCTGGTCAAGACACCGTCCTTGACGCCTCCCCGGGCGGTATTGCGAATCACCAGCAGGGTATCGACCCCCGGCGTGATGCTGAGCAGAGTGATGGCTACCAGAAAGGGCCAGAACTGTGAATCGAAGAGCATCGCTGTTCCTCAGCCGAAAATACCGCGTTCGGTATGTCGCATGGAGATCTGATCGTTGAGCGTCCAGAAATCATACAGCACGCCGAGCCCAAGCAGCCCGAAGGTACAGAGGTACAGGAGGCCGGTGAGCCACTTGCCCTGATAGAAGCGATGCAGCCCCAGGGCCCCCAGAAAGGTCAGCAGCAACCAGGCCAGGGTGTAGTTGATCGGGCCGGCCTGGAAGCGAAGATCCGCCTGCCGGTCCATGGAGGGGATCAGGAAAAGATCGATCAGCCAGCCGATGCCCAGCAGGCCGAGCGTGAAAAACCAGATCGTGCCGGTAACCGGCTTGCCGTAGTAGAAGCGGTGGGCACCGAGAAAGCCGAACAACCAGAGCAGATAGCCGATCAGCTTGCTGTGCGTGCCTTCCGAAGCGATGTGCGTATGGTGCATGAGTCTGTCTCGCAATAAGCGGTTGCGCTGCGCCCCGAGCCGCTGGACGCCCCGGGGCTTTCGATCTACAGTGACCAAGGTGGCAAGCACCAGTCTCCCTGCGGCACTCGGTTGACGCAATCCGGGTGCTGGTGCACCATCAATTGCGTTGGTCAGCAAGTAGAAAAGTCGTCAGTTGTACGTCGATCCCTTCGATACACCCAGTGCGCACTTCTTTCTTGTCTTGCCCACGCACTTGGGTCACGGCGCGGTAGATGGTCGTTCGGCCCAGCATCATCATTTAGCTAGTTAAGGAAATCGACAATGGCAACTGGCACTGTCAAGTGGTTCAACGACACCAAGGGCTATGGCTTCATCTCTCCGGAAGACGGCGGCGATGACCTCTTTGTCCACTTCTCCGAGATTCAGGCTGAAGGCTTCAAGTCCCTGCAGGACGGCCAGAAGGTCTCCTTCGAGGTCACCCAGGGCAAGAAAGGCCTTCAGGCCTCCAACGTCCGGGTCACCGACTGAGGTCAACGACCTCCACCCGGAGTCGCCATCATCCGATGCGACATCTTACGAAGGCCCACCCGCAGGTGGGCCTTTTTCGTGCCGTGTCACGGCGTCGTTTCATTATCCTCGGACGATGTGGCCTCATCTTCACCCGACACTGTCGTCGAGTCGCTGATCTCGTCGGGCACCCGGCTCTCGGCCTGCTCGAACTGCCGGTCGATTTCCTGGCTGGCTTCCTCGAAACGCCGTTCGGTTTCCTCCAGGATCGCCCGGACCTCGGGGTCGGAACTGGCCTCTTCCAGAGTGGTGGCGTCTTCAGGACCAGGTAGCTCGGACGATGACTCGAGTGCCGCATCGAGGTCCGCTCCTGTCTCGGACTCAGGTGCCACCGGCTCGGGCGTCTCCTGCTCAGCCTCCTTGAACTGCTCATCGATCTTCTGGCTTGCTTCGTCGAAACGCCGTTCAGTCTCCTGGATGATGTCCTCGACATCATCACTGCTGGTCTCGCCCGGCATCGCCTCCGATTCATCCAATACCCCGCCGGCCTCGCCGTCATCCGGCGCCCCGAGGGCCGATGGCGCATCGGTCAGCTCGCCGGCATCCTCCTGAGACGGCTCGGCGGTCGATGCATTCGACGTTTCACTCATCGCCTGGTCCGCCGCGCCGCCATCCTCGGCATCGCGCGCAACCCGCTCATCCTGTGTCGAGGCGTCGTCGGTTGTCGCCGTCCCATCGCTCTGCTGCTGTGGCGCGTCGCTCGTTTCCTGCGTCGCACTTCCGTCGTCCGTCGGAGCACCCTCATCATCACCACACCCGACAAGCACCAGCATCAGAGCCAATGCGAGCGGCGTCCAGAATTTCATCGACATCGTTGCCTCCCAAGAAACGAAGCGACATTGCATCAGAGCTCCCGAACCATCGCAAGCTATGGAAGCGCTGAACAAATCGCCGAGCGTCGTGAAGCGCAAGTCACACGGAACACAGAAAACGAGACATAACGAGTAGTTAGGCAAGCTTTCGACCAGGCTGGCATACCAGCACTGCGCACAAATTCGCCGGAATAAGCAACGCTTCCCTATGTCGCAAACAGCTGTCCCTGAATATCCCGAAACGCCTTGAACTCGATGGCATTGCCGCTGGGATCCCGGAAGAACATCGTGGCCTGCTCGCCGGGCTCCCCCTGAAAGCGCACATAGGGATCGATCTCGAAGCGAATCCCCGCCGAGGTCAAGCGATCGACCAGGACGTCCCAGTCCTTCATCTCCAGCACCACACCAAAGTGCGGCACCGGAACACCGTGACCATCCACGGGATTGTGATGATTCTCGAGCCCCGACTCACCCAGGGCGGGGTTGAGATGGCAGACGAACTGATGGCCATAGAGATTGAAATCGACCCAGGTATCGCTGGACCGGCCCTCATCGCAGCCCAGCAATTCACCGTAGAAGCGTCGGGCCTCCGCCAGATCGCGCACCTGAACGGCGAGGTGGAACGGCGTCAACATGGTGGTTCCTCCAGATGTTGGCAGCATCGACTGCTGTCATGATGCCGCGCGGGACCATGACGCGCCAGCCCCCGGCATGCTAAGGCCGAGCAAGGGACAGCCCTCAGGGACGACGAGTTCCAATGCGCCGGCGTCGACTTCGACGTGGAAGCCACGGCTCTGCAAAGGCTCCCCATCCAGGGTCAGCGGCAAATCGTCTTCACCCTCGAACGTCAGCCAGGGAGTGCGGAAGGTTTCGACGAACGTCCCTCTTTCGGGCCGGCTCAGTAATTCCCGGCGCATCGCCGCCATTTCCCGTAGCGAGGCAAAATCACGTACCAGCAGAATATCCAGCAGGCCGTCGTCGAGACGCGCCCCCGGGGTCAGCCGCTGGCCGCCACCGGATTGAATGCCATTGCCCATGGCCAGCACGAACAGCGAGGCATCGCGTTGATCATCCGCCCAGCTCAGACGCCCCGGATAGGGACGATGCTGCCAGGCCTTGAGCGCACCGATCAGTGAATAGGCACCGCCCCCCAACAGTCGCTTGAGACTCTTGGGGGTCGAAGACGTGACCTCGGCCCCGAACCCGCCAGTGGTCATGTTCAGGAAACTGCGATCCCCCAGCCGTGCTACATCGACGGGGCGAGACGACAGGTAGAGGGCCGCCTCCAGGGCCTCGCCGGGTGTCAGAGGCAGCCCCAGAGAGGTCGCCAGGTCATTGGCGCTGCCCAGCGGCAGAATTCCCAGTGCCGGACGCCGCTCCGGCGTCAGCCGCATCAAGCCATTGACCACTTCGTTGACGGTGCCATCGCCACCCCCTGCAATCACGCGCGACCTGCCGGCATGCCCCGCCTGCTCGGCCAGCCTGGCGGCATCCCCCTTCTCCCAGGTCACATGCACTTCCAGATCGGCGCCGGCACGCCGGCTGGCGAAAACGGCCTCGCGCACTTGTGGCAACTGCGCTGACTGGCCGTTGAGGATCAGCCTGGTCATGCCCACCCCGCCTCCTTGAACATTACCGGATGCGTCACGTCCGCTTCACGGCATCGCGATACGCTGAAATGATGAATGCCATTCACTTTACGACTTCCTTACACTGTCTGTCTGCACGCGTTCCCGGTACAGCGGAGCCTCCATGATCGACCCGGCCATCATTATCGCTGCCTTCCTCGGCGGCCTCGTCGCCCTGAGCCTGCACCTGCCTCCCCTGGTAGGCTTCCTGGCCGGGGGATTCGCGCTCAACCTCCTGGGCGTCGAGCCTTCGCCATTGCTCGGCGTGCTGGCCGACGTGGGCGTCACACTGCTGCTGTTCACCATCGGGCTCAAACTGGACATACGCACCCTGCTGCGCCGGGATGTTTGGGGTGGTGCCACCCTGCACATGCTTGTCTCGACACTGACCCTGGTGGCCATGTTCACGGCCCTGAAGGCACTGGGCCTGCCTTTGCTGGTCGGTGTCGCCCCGACCACACTGCTGCTGCTGGCCTTTGCCCTGTCCTTCTCGAGTACGGTCTTCGTGGTCAAGGTACTGGAGAAGCGCAGCGAGACCCAGACCGCCTATGGCCGCCTGGCCATCGGCGTATTGATCATGCAGGACATCTTCGCGGTGGCCTTTCTGACCATCTCCAGCGGCACCCTGCCGAGTCCCTGGGCGCTGGGTCTGGTGCTGCTGATTCCCCTCGCACCCGCTCTTCGCGCCCTGCTCGACCGGCTTGGCCACGGCGAGATGCAAATGTTGTTCGGCATCCTGCTGGCCCTGGTGCTGGGCTACGCGCTGTTCGAGGCAGCCGGCGTCAAGGGGGATCTCGGCGCGCTGCTCATCGGTTTGCTGCTGGCGCCCCATCCGGCGGCTCAGACCCTGGCACGCTCGATGTTCAGCCTCAAGGAGCTCTTGCTGGTAGGCTTCTTCCTGAGCCTTGGCCTGACGGCGCTGCCCACCTGGGAGCAGGCGGGCGTCGCAACGTTACTGGTCCTGTTGCTGCCATTGAAAGGCCTGCTCTATCAATTGGTGTTCATGCGCTTTCGCATGCGCCACCGCACCTCCGTGCTGGCCTCGTTGAGCCTGACCAACTATTCGGAATTCGGCCTGATCGTCGGCGCCATCGCCGTTGGTACCGGCTGGCTGCCCGCTCAGTGGCTGGTGACCCTGTCCCTGGCGGTGGCCATGAGCTTTGCCGCCTCCTCGCTGCTCAATGCGTTCAGCGAACAGCTCTACCGTCGCGTCGAAGGCCGCTTGCCGAGCATCGATACCGCCGTCCTCTCTCCCAGCGACCGTCCCATCGAAGTCGGTAATGCCCAGGCCGTCGTGCTGGGCATGGGGCGCATCGGGCGTAGCGCCTACCGTCGTCTGCAGAAAGAGTACGGCCTTCAGGTACTGGGCATCGACAGTAACCCCAAGAGCGTTGCCCGTCTGAGCGAGCGCGGCTTCCACATCCTCGAAGGGGATGCCGTGGACTCCGACTTCTGGGACAAATTGCTGATGTCTCCCGACGTCCGCATGGTCGTACTGGCCATGCCACACCATGCCGGCAACCTGGCAGCACTCAAGCAACTGCGTTCGCGTCATTTCCCGGGCCGTATCACCGCCGTAGTAGAGTATCCCGAGGAGATCGAACCGATCCGCGAACTCGGCGCTCATGCGGTCTTCCACGTCTATGACGAAGCGGGCCGAGCGCTGGCCGACAGTGCCGCCGAGGAGGCCGGTATCGACGCAAAGATCGGCCAGCTCGGCTGATGCCGTGCGCCCCGATCCCCCTGCCTTGCCCCACTCCCCCATGAGCCGCGATACTGTCGACCGATTCAGCCCAGCGACGGAAGCCTCATGGAAGATCTCTTTGCCTTCATCGGGAATGCTCTGGGCGAGGGCATTCGCCTGATTGTCGGCCTCTTGACCGGCCTGTTCACCCATGCCGACGACGCCGTCGACGGCTTGCTGAATGGCCTGTCCGGCTCGCTCGGCATCTCGCCGTCACTACTCAGCCTGGCCATCCTGGTGCTCGGCCTGTGGATGCTGTGGCGCGGCCTGCGCGCACTGATGCAACGCGCCATCATCGCCACCCTGTTCTGGTGGCTGCTGGGCCTACTGGTGCTCGGCTGGCTGATCAACTAGAGAGAAAAAAAGCGCTGCCCTGGCGGGCAGCGCTTTTCTGGATACAGCACTCACACCGTCTCAAGCCAGTGCTTTTTCTACCACCTCATACACATTCGGCGACAGATCCTCGGCACGAATACGTTCCAGTTCGTCCTTCATCAGGTCCTGGCGGGTTTCGTCATAGCGAGCCCAGCGGGTCAGCGGCGTGATCAGGCGCGCGGCGATTTCCGGGTTCAGGCGGTTGAGCTCGATGACGACGTCGGCCAGCAGCTTGTAGCCCTCGCCGTCCAGGCGGTGGAAGTTGACCCGGTTCTGGGCGAAGGTGCCGATCAAGGCACGTACCTTGTTGGGGTTGGTCAGCGAGAAGGCCGGGTGATCCATCAGGAACTTGACCCGTTCCAGAGCATCCGCCTGGGGACGCGAGACCTGGATGCTGAACCATTGATCCATGACCAGCGGGTCATGGGCCCATTTCTGGCCGAAGGCCTTGAGCGCGGGATCGGCGAGATCATCGCGACTGCTGTGCGTCAGCAGGGTCAGGGCATGACGTACATCGGTCATGTTGTGATCCGCCTCGAACTGACGCTGTGACAGTTCCACACCTTCTTCGTCCTCGATGCTCATCAGGTAGGACAAGGCCACGTTCTTCAGGCTGCGCCCGGCGATCTGGTCGGGCTCGGGGGCATAGGCCGAGTCATCGCGATTGGCCTGGTAGACGGCCAGGAATTCGTCGCGCAAGGCAGTGGCCAGTGACTGCTTGACGAACTGTCGAGCGGCATGAATGGCATCCACGTCGACCAGCGGTTGCTGTTCGGCGATATAGGCCTCGGACGGCAGCGTCAGCATCTCCGCCAGCACTGCCTTGTCGTCAGTCTCGCCGGTCAGCAGGGTCCGGAAGGCATCGACGACACGATTGTCCATGACCTTTTCGACACCGTTGCGATGCGCGGCAATCAGATCGTCGAGCGCCAGCAGCGCCAGGCGCTGACCGGCGTCCCAGCGATTGAAGCCGTCGCTGTCGTTGGCCAGCAGGAAGGCCAGGTCCTCGCGGGAATACGGGAAATTCAGCTTGACCGGCGCCGAGAATCCCCGCGCCAGCGACGGCACGGGCGCCTCGGCGAGATCGGTGAAGACGAACTCCTGCTCGTCCTCGCGCAGGTGGATCACCGCATCGCGGCCCAGCGACTCGCCGTCCAGGGTCAACGCCAGGTCGCGGCCGGATTTGGTGCCCACCAGGCCCAGACGCACCGGGATATGCAGTGCCTGCTTGTCAGCCTGGCCCGGCGTCGCCGGGGTGCGCTGACGCAGGATCAACCGATACTCGGCGCGCGCATAGTCGTACTCGCCATGAGCATCGATCTCCGGGGTGCCGGCCTGGGAATACCACAGCATGAACTGATCCAGGTCCTGCCCGGAAGCTTCCGCCATGCAGCTCACGAAGTCCTCGATGGTCACCGCCTGGCCATCGAAACGCGAGAAGTAGAGGTCCGAACCACGGCGGAAGGCCTCCCATCCCACCAGATTGCGCAGCATGCGCACGATCTCGGCACCCTTCTCGTAGATGGTCAAGGTATAGAAGTTACCGATCTCGATGTAGTGATCCGGGCGCACCGGGTGCGCGGTGGGGCCGGCGTCCTCGGCGAACTGGGCGGTGCGGAAGAAGGAGACATCCTCGATGCGCTTGACCGGCGCCGAGTTCACATCGGCGGAAAAGCTCTGGTCGCGGAAGACGGTAAAACCTTCCTTGAGCGACAACTGGAACCAGTCACGGCAGGTCACCCGGTTGCCGGACCAATTGTGGAAATATTCGTGGGCCACAATGCCCTCGACCCGCTGGAAGGCCGCATCGGTGGCAGTATTGGGATGGGTCAGCACCGCCGCCGAGTTGAAGATGTTGAGCCCCTTGTTCTCCATGGCGCCCATGTTGAAGTCGTTGACCGCCACGATCATGAACAGATCGAGATCGTATTCGCGGCCGTAGGTCTCCTCGTCCCAGCGCATGGCGCGCTTGAGAGAGGCCATGGCATGGTCGGTCTTGCCGAGGTTCTCCTCCTCGACCCAGAGCTGCAGGGTGACATCGCGACCGCTCATGGTGGTGAAGCGATCCTCGACCTTCTTCAGGTCACCGGCGACCAGGGCAAACAGGTAACAGGGCTTGGGATGCGGATCTTCCCAGGTCACGAAATGACGCCCGTTCGGCAACTCGCCCTGCTCCACCGGGTTGCCGTTGGAAAGCAGCACCGGCAGGCTGCCAGCGTCGCCGATCACCGTGGTCGAGAAGGTCGCCATGACATCTGGCCGATCTGGGTAGAAGGTGATGCGACGAAAACCTTCCGCCTCGCACTGGGTGCAGAACATGCCACCGGACTGATAGAGCCCCTCCAGGGCAGTATTGGCCTCGGGCGCGATTTCCACCTCGGTATCGAGCAGGAAGCGTGACGGTACACGCTCGATTCGCAACCCTCCCTCGGTGAGCCGGTACTCGTTCTCTCCCAGTTTCTGGCCATCGATGGCGATGGACTTGAGTGTCAACTGCTCACCGTCAAGCTCCAGCGCCTCGCCGGCCTCGCGCTCGGGGTGACGCTCGAGGTGCAGTCGCGCCTTGACACGAGTGGCGGAAGGGTCGAGATCGAAGGACAACTCGGTATGCGTGACGCGGTAGGCGGGCGGACGGTAGTCGCTCAGGTGAATCGCTTGGGGTTGGGACATCGAGGATGGCTCCTGTCGAAAATTGCCATCCATTGTACGGCTCGGCGAGCCTGAACCTCAAAGCAGGATGTGCATGTCGGGCTCACGACTCCGTGGCCGGCTCCGGCCGCGTCATGATCCAGGCACCGAGCAGTGTCAGCCCCAGGATCAGCAGCAGTTTGAGCCACATCAGGCTGACGGTGAATGCCAGCACCACCATCGAGACCATCAGCATGATGCCGGCCAGCCACTTGGCATGACGAGGAATGGCCCGCTCGGCTTCCCAGGCCACGACGGTGGGACCGAAACGCGGATGGCGACGAATCCAGGCGGCAAAGCGCGGAGAACTGCGAGATGCGAACCAGACTGCCAGCAGCATGAAACAGGTCGTCGGCATGATCGGCAGGAAGGCCCCGATCACCCCCAGGACGAAACAGATACCGGCCAGGGCCATGAAGGCGACACGGCGTGCATGTGACATGTGGCGCTCACTCCCTGTGGCGGTAAAGACGATGCTTCCCATTGAAGCGCATCGCCATGTGAACTGCCAATCGGCATCGTCAATGACGGTGCCAAAAGGCGTCTATGGGCAAGGCGTTACCCGATTCGGGACCCGGTCAGCCCCTTTGTCATCCGCCAGGCGGCGCATCCGTCCTCGTAGTAGTTCGTGAGCCAGGCGGCCGGCATGAACCCCTCGCTGCGATACAGGCCAAGCGCCACCGGATTGTCGACTCGCACTTCCAGTACGAGCCGGTCGCAGCCGCGCTCGGACGCTGCCGACGTCAGCCACCGCAACATCTCTCTCCCCACACCATGGCCCCGGGCTCCCGGGTGCACGCAAAAGGAGTAGAGCCGGGCCTGTGTGCTGTTACGCCGTAGCAGCAAGGTACCGTAACCCAGCAAACGCTGGGCGTCCCCCTCCGCCACCAACGTCAGAGCGTGGGCACGGTACAGCAAGTGGTGGAACTGTCGCCGACTGAAGCGATCACCACTCAGCGCGATTTCCTCGAGATGGCACAGTGAAGACAGGTCATGGCCCGCGGCAGGGCGCAAGATCGGTATCATGATGCAGCGTCCGGTGACTCTGACGCCGATTGTGGCGAGCCAGGATGGCGCTGTCAGCCGTGCGGACATGAAGGTTATTCATGAAGACCTGTAGCAGACATGAAGTCATCGACGTTGCCTGTCGCGTCACGTAACCTGCCCATCTATCCCCAAGCCAAGCTCAGACATCACGCATGACAGATCGTGACACTCGCCACCGCCAGGCCATGCAGAAACTCAAGTCCCATGTCGACGAGCGCGTCGCCAAGGCCCGCGAGCAACGCGGCCAGTTACTGGTCTTCACCGGTAACGGCAAGGGCAAGACCACCGCCGCCTGGGGCACCGTGACCCGAGCCCTTGGCTACGGTTACAAGGTCGGAGTGGTGCAGTTCATCAAGGGCCTGTGGGAGTGCGGCGAGCGCTCGCGACTCGAGGACGATCCCAACCTCGACGTCGCGATCATGGCCACCGGCTTCACCTGGGAGACGCAGAACCGTGACGCCGACACCGAAGCCTGCCGCGACGTATGGGCCGAGGCCGAACGGATGCTCGCCGACCCGGATGTCTACCTGGTGGTGCTCGACGAGATCACCTACATGCTCAAGTTCGGCTACCTGGACATTGCTGACGTTCTGGAAGCCCTCGCCAATCGCCCGGCGGAGCAGACGGTGATCGTCACCGGGCGCAATGCCCACCGGCACCTTCTCGAGGCCGCCGATACCATCAGCGAGATGCAGGAGGTACGCCACGCCTTCAATGCCGGGCTGCAGGCGCGACGCGGCATCGACTATTAACCTGGCAATCCAATAGATCGTCCTGATCGATTGGATTGTCGCCCGCACCACGCTGGCGCAGAGGCGTGGATCTTCTGGTGTGGCGCGGGCTCGCGCCGGCCTGACGGCCGGCGGCGGCACATCCCTGTGCCGCGATTAACCCGACATAACAGCTTGCCGGGTTAATACTGAGGCGTCACGTCCAGAGCTGGCCGATCGGCATCTCAGGCTGATAGTGATTGGCAACCTGCGCCTGCAGCAGCTCCGCCGTGGCCAGGGCATCGGTCAGGGCATGGTGCCCCTGATAGAGCGGCAGGCCATAACGAACCCGGCTGTCATAGAGACGAATCGAGGCGGGCGGCCGACCGATCCAGCGCTTGAACCGTGCCAGCCAGGATTGGCGATGAAAGCGTGCTTCCACCGCCATGGTATCGATCACAGGAAACATCAAGCCCTCGCCCAGGCGCGCCTTTATCGAATCATCGAGAAACAATCGCTCGATATGTCGGTAATGCACCACCACCAGGCGACCGGCAAGCGCTTCCAGCACGTCTTCCAGGATATCCCCGAAGTCAGGCGCCCGTTCGATGTCGGTATGCGTAATGTGATGGAAGGTCACCGACTCGGCATGCAACGTGCGCTGCGGCCTGACGATCCAGTAACGTCGCTCGCTCAAGGCAATGCGCCCCAGAGTGAAGGGCACGAGCCCGATGCTGACGATGGCGTGATGACGCGCATCAAGCCCCGTGGTCTCCATGTCCAGCGCCACCATGGGTGTCTCGCCGATTGGTGTATCGGGCGAGGGAGTGCCAGCGGCAAAGAACCGCGCGAGCCGCGGATCACGTGCCCGTTCTGCGTGATGGGCCAGATAGGCGGGCCAGTCGGGGACCTGGGGGCGTCGGGGTACAAGCATCGTCATCTAGCGTGACCTTGACGACGGCATCGGGTAACGAAACTTGAGGAATTTCTGGGCATGGCTCAACGCCTGGAAGGCTTCCTTGAGATTGTGGCGCTCCTCGCTCGACACATTCTCCGGCTCGATGTTGTTGTCCGGTGGCTGCTCATGTTCGAGGTCGATGACCTGGTGGCGAATGCGCGACATCGACATCAGTTCCAGCGAGTAACGCAGTCGGTCGCTGACACCGGGCGCCAGCAGAGAGGTACGATCGATATCGTCGAGGCGCGCGAAACTGTTCTGGGACCGGGAGCCGCAGGCCAGGGCATGAACCCGGATCAGATCGACCAGCGGGGCAGTACCACGGCGCTTGAGGTTGATCGAATTGTTGTGCTTGCCGTCCTTCTCCATCACGAAGGTGCGGAAGAAGCCCAACGGCGGCGTTCGGTTCAGGGCATTGCGAGCCATGGCCGCCAGGAAGAGCGGGCTCTGGGCCGCCTTCTGGGCCACCAGATCCTGAAGCTGCTCGACCAGGACGTTCTCGCCATGCACGCTGTCCAGATCGAAGAAGATCGAGCTGTGCAGCAGCCGTTCGGGGTTGGGATCCGAGATCCACTCGGTGAAGTAGCGCTTCCAGGTCGCCAGCGGCTGGCGCCACTGGTCGTTGGTCGCCATGATGTCGCCCTTGCAGTAGGGATAACCGCATGCGTCCAGGCCATCGCTGACGATACGCGCCATCTCCCGGAAATAATCATCGTGCTGCTCGGGATCGAAGTCATCCGACAGAACCAGCGCATTGTCCTGGTCGGTGACGATCGACTGCTCGTTGCGGGCCATGGAGCCCAGCGCCATGAAGCAATAGGGTACCGGCGGTGGTCCCAACGCCTCCTCTGCCAGTTCCAGCAGGCGCCGCGTGAAGCTGCGACCGATGGTCGACAGGGCACTGCCGACCATGCGCGAATCCGCGCCCTCCTCGACCATCCGCACGAAGGCCCCGCTGACATCCGGTGCCAGGCGCGCCAGCCCCTCCATATTGGGCTGGTGGAAAATGTTGCTGACCAGGTAGAGACTGCTCTGCGTCTCGTAACGGATGATATCCGACAGGTGCACGATGCCCACCGGGCGCCGTCGATGCATGACCGGCAAGTGATGGATATTGTTGCGCAGCATGCACAACATCGCTTCATGGACCGATTCATCGGACTGGACGGCGATCATCTTGTTGACGACCACATCCCCGACCGGCGTGTCCGGCGGACGCCCTTCGGCCACCACCCGAGTACGGAAATCGCTGTCGGTAAGAATGCCTCGTACCTGCCAGGCACGCTCCTCGCTGTCGCGAAAGGTGTAGCGGGGGTTATCGCCAGGCTCGTCCAGGACCAGGACCGCCGACGCCTGGAAGTCGCTGATCTGCCGGGCGGCCTCCTGTACCGTGGTCGAGGCTTCGACCATCACCGGGTAGCGGGTCAGTAATTTGCGTACCCGGGTAATGATCATGTCGTTATTCTTTTTCTGCTGCTCCACGGCACTTTCCAGCCGCGGCCGCTGCAACTCGACGAAATCGGCGAACTCGTCGTCGGCTTCGCAGAGGCGCTGAAACACGTCCTCGGGGATGAAATACAGCAGGGTGTCTTCCATCGCCTTGGCGGGATAGCGGGTCCGATGGTGGCGAAGCAGGCTCAACTGGCCAAAGATATCGCCCTCACCGAGCCGATTGTGCAGCTCCCCCCCTCGCCGGAACACTTCCACCGCACCACTGCGGATATAGCAAAGCTCGTGGAGCTCCTGGTCCAGGGCCAGGATTTCCTCGCCGGCCTTGAAATATGCCACCTCGACACGATCGACCACCTCATCGAGCAGCTCATCGGAAAGCGTCTCGAAGGGCGGGAAACGACCCATGTGCTGGCGAATTTCCAGCAATTCCACATCCATGGACAGGCTCCGAGAGAGAGAGGTAAAACCTAGTCTGAAAGGCTCTTCACATAGTGTAAAGCACCGGTCTTCAACCCTACGAAAATAGGCCACCCGAAGGTGGCCTATTCGCTGGTCCCCGTCGTGACGGGAAGGACGTCATGCCGTTCACTGACTCTGGGTCATGTCCTGAACCTGCTTCATCAGCTCGGGATCCTGCTGGATCGCCTGGCCGATGGAATTGAAGGTCTCCACTTCGAGGCCACTACCTTCGACCGCCTCGATCATCTTGCCGTTGGCTTCTTCACGAATCGCCTGCTGGGCTTCCTCACCCTCGGCCCCCTGCAGCTGCTGGGTATAGTCCTGAGAGATCACCGCGATTTCCTGAGAGGCATCGGCGAACTTCTGCAGTTGCTGATCGGAAAAGTTCTGGGTCTGGGCCTGAGCCTGATCGGTCGTGGCGGTGGACTCCTGAGCCTGGGCAACGCCTGCCATCAACCCGGTGGTCAGTACGGCGGCGGACAGCAAGGTAGTGAATCGTTGCATGAAGATCTCCGGTCATTCATTGGGTGCGTGTTCGTGATTGCGCCCCCCTGTGACGTCCTCCGTCGACACGAGTTCAGATAAAAACGTAACAGTTTGTAACTGCCTTGAAGAGATTCGGGTTCATCAGCGAGTAAACACCACCGTACGCTGATCGTTGAGAAAGACCCGACGCTCGACATGGTAGGCCACCGCCCTTGCCAGGGTCAGGCGTTCGATGTCGCGCCCCTTCTCGACCAGGTCTTCCGGGTAATCGACATGGCTGACCGTCTCCACGCCCTGGGAGATGATCGGCCCCTCATCCAGGTCGTCGTTGATGTAATGGGCCGTGGCACCAACCAGCTTGACGCCTTTGGCGTAAGCCTGGTGATAGGGCCTGGCACCCTTGAAGCCGGGCAGCAGCGAATGGTGAATGTTGATCGCCCGCCCCGCGAGCTTCTCGCACATATCACTGGAGAGCACCTGCATGTAACGCGCCAGGATGACCAGCTCCGCACCGGTCTCCTCGATCACTCGCCAGACCTCGGCTTCCTGCTCGCCCTTGGTCTCCGGTGTGACCGGGAAATGATGGTAGGGCAGGCCGTGCCAGTCGGCTAGCGATTCGAGATCGGGATGATTCGACACGACCGCCCGAATATCGATGGGCAACTGGCCGGTGCGGTAGCGATACAACAGGTCGTTCAGGCAATGATCCGCCTTGGAGACCATGATCACTACCGGCATGCGGCTGTCCGGTGCCGTCAGATCAAATACCATCTCGAACTCCGCCGCCCGGCTCGCGAAACGGGCACGGAAGGCGTCTACATCGAAGTCGGCATCCAGTGGCCGGAACTCGGTACGGATGAAGAAATGCTCGGCCAGGCGATCGTCGAAGGATTGCTGCTCTGTGATATAGCAACGGTTTTCCTTGAGAAAGCGGGTGACCACATCCACCGTACCCAGCCGGCTGGGGCATTGGGCAGTCATGATCCAGGTATCGGCACTACGGCTCATGGCGAAACCTCCTGATAAAAGCGGGCCGGGGCATGCCCCGGCCCTTGGCGACTGACACTCCGCAACGGATCAACGCACGACGCCGATGGCGTATTCTTCCCCGGCATCCAGCAGCCAGCGATAGACGTAATCGGCGAAACTGCGCCGAACCACCAGCTCCCAGCGTGTCTCAGCAGGGCGTCGAAGGATCACTGAGGTCTTGGCGAACACCGTGGTCACGCCCTTGCCTACCGGAAAATGGTGCGGGTGAACATCGTAGATCACCGACTTCATCAGCAACTCGCTGGACGCCGCACCTTCCAGTTCAAGCAGGGTCTGGCCACCGCCGACATTGGTGATGGCGAAATGCGCATCCCCCAGGGCGTCCCGCAGTCGGTTCTCCAACTCGAACTCTTCGCCACCGGGCACGATCAGCAGCCACTCATCGGGTGAGATCCACTGCACGCTGCGTTCGCCGCTGGCGTCGACGACCAACGCCTGGGGCTCCCCGGGCAGTGAGATGTCGAGTACCGCCCGCAACGCCTCGTCAAGGACGATGGCCCCTCCTCGCAGTACCAGGTGACCGAGGAAAGGCCGCTCGCGCACGGTCACGCCACTGTCTTTGCCGGGCGCCGGAGCCCCCGAACGTCGATAGGAGTAGGCCAGCGGCGACTCCACCGGCACCTTGGCCTCGGTACGGGTATCGAAGGTCTTGATCTTGTCATCAACAATGTTAGACATTCTGGCGCTCTCCCTTGGGATCGACGAAGATCGGGCTGACGATCTCGGCCTCATGGACCTGGCCGTCGGCCATCGGTAGATAGACGGTCTCGCCCATCCGCTGCTGACCGCCCTTGACCACGGCCAGGGCGAATCCGCTGTCCAGGGTCGGGCTGTAATAGCTGGATGTCACATGCCCTTTCATGGGCATGGGGATCGCATGCTCAGGATCGAAGACGATCTGTGCACCTTCCTCGAACACCACCTCGGGGTTACGGGGCTTGAGCCCCACCAGTTGCTTGCGATCAGTACGCGCAGTATCGGGGCGCGTCAGGGCACGCTTGCCAATCCACGAGAACGGCTTGTCGTAACCGATCGCCCAGTGCATGCCCAGATCTTCGGGCGTCACGGAACCATCGGTGTCCTGGCCGGCGATGATGAAGCCCTTCTCGGCCCGCAACACGTGCATGGTCTCGGTGCCGTAAGGCGTCAGCTCGTACTTCGCGCCATGGGCGAACAGCGTCTCCCACACATGCAGCGCATAGTTGGCCTGGACGTTGATCTCGTAGGCCAGCTCGCCGGTGAAGGAGATGCGGAACACCCGCGCCGGCACATCGGCCACCCTGCCCTCGCGCCAGTCCATGAACTTGAAGGCCTCCCGGTCGAGATCGATGTCGGTGATCTCGGCCAGCAACTTGCGTGCCTCGGGACCGGTCACGGTCATGGTCGCCCAGTGATCGGTCACCGAGTTGAAGTAGACCTCGAGCTCGGGCCATTCGGTCTGGTGCCACACCTCGAGCCACTCCAACACAGCCGCGGCGCCGCCGGTGCTGGTGGTCATCAGGAAGTGGTTCTCGCCCAGACAGCTGGTGGTGCCGTCGTCCATCACCATGCCGTCGTCCTTGCACATCAGACCGTAGCGCACCCGACCAGGCGCCAGCTTGGCCCACTTGTTGGTGTAGACCCGCCCCAGGAACTCGCGAGCATCCGGACCTTGGATGTCGATCTTGCCGAGCGTCGAGGCATCGAGAATGCCGACCTTCTCCCGCACCGCACGACACTCCCGGGCCACCGCCTCGCGCATGGTTTCCATGCGGCCTTCAACGCGACGCGGGAAGTACCAGGGGCGCTTCCATTGACCGACATCCTCGAACTCGGCGCCATGTTCCACATGCCACTGGTGCATGGCGGTGTAGCGCTCGGGATCGAACAGCTCGCGGCAGTGGCGACCGACAACGGCACCAAAGGTCACCGGCGTATAGTTGGGCCGGAATACCGTGGTGCCAACTTCGGGGATAGAACGCCCCAGAAAGCGCGCGGCGATGGCCATGCCATTGATATTACCGAGCTTGCCCTGGTCGGTACCGAAGCCCATGGCGGTATAGCGCTTGACGTGCTCGATGGACTCGAAGCCTTCGCGAGTCGCTACCTCAATGGCGGCGGCGGTCACGTCATTCTGCAGGTCGACGAACTGCTTCGGCCCGCGCAGGGTCGGCTTCTCGTGCGGCACCTGATACAGCGCGGCCGCCTCGCTCTCCTGCCGTGCTTCGACATGCGGCAGGTGCGCCTCGGAGGCGTCGAAACCGGTTTCCCCGGCCGCCCGAGCGCCTGAGGTCCAGCCGTCAGCCAGCACGTCCGACGTGGCATAGACGCCCTGGGCACCACCAGTGGCCAGTACCCCATCCACCAGATTGGGCACGAAGCCCAGGATGTCATCGCGCCAGGCGGGACGAGCTCCGGTGTGCGACGCCAGGTGAATGACCGGGCTATAGCCGCCGGAGCTGGCAATGGTGTCGCATTCCAGCGATTCGGCCTCGCCGACGACCCGGAAGTCCTCGAGGTCCACTCGCGCTACCCGAGCACCGGTGACGCGATTCTGCCCTCGCGCCTCGAGCACCGCCGCGCCGGGAATGATGCGAATCCCCTTGGCTCGGGCCTGCTCGACCAGTTCCCCGACGGGCTCGGGACGCGCATCGGCAATAGCCACCACCTCGCGTCCGCTTTCCGCCCAGTCGAGCGCAGCGCGATAAGCATGATCATTGCTGGTGGAAAGCACCAGCTTGTTGCCCGGAACCACCCCATAGCGGCGGATATAGCTGGAGACAGCGCCGGCCTGCAGGTTGCCCGGTACATCATTGTTGCCGTAGACCAGCGGACGCTCATGGGCGCCGGTGGCCAGCACCACCCGTCCGGCCCGGACGCGATGCAGGCGAGATCGCGCCTGTCGGCGACCGTTATCGCGTGGCGCCGTTTCGCCCAGGTGCTCGGTACGCCGCTCGTGCAGGGTCACGAAATTGTGGTCGTGATAACCGTTGGCGGTAGTACGCGGCAACAGCAGCACGTTGTCGAGCCCGGCAAGCTCTTCGACTACCTCGGCTACCCACTGCTCCGCCGGCCGCTCATCGAGCAGCTCGCGGGAATCGAGCAACGAGCCACCCATCTCCTCCTGCTCGTCGGCCAGGATGACACGGGCACCGCTGCGACCGGCCGCCAGCGCTGCCGAAAGCCCTGCCGGTCCGGCGCCGATCACCAGCACATCGCAGTGGCGATTGAGGTGATCATAGATGTCCGGGTCCTTTTCCATCGGGCTGCGCCCAAGCCCGGCGCTCTTGCGGATGTATTTCTCGTAGGTCATCCACATCGAGGCCGGCGCCATGAAGGTCTTGTAGTAGAACCCCGGCGGCATGAACTGGCCGCCCAGCTTGCCGATCACGCCCATCAGGTCGCGTTGCACATTGGGCCAGCCGTTGGTGCTGCGCGCCTCGAGGCCATCGAACAAGGCCTGTTGCGTGGCCCGCACATTGGGCACCTGGGCCGCCTCGGTCGAGCCAAGCTGAACGACCGCATTGGGCTCCTCGGCGCCGGCGGCGACGATGCCCCGAGGCCGGGAATACTTGAAGCTGCGGTTGACGATATCCACGCCATTGGCCAGCAGGGCCGAGGCCAGGGTATCGCCGGGATGCCCCCGGTAGGACTTGCCGTTGAAGGTGAAGCTCAGCTCACGGGAGCGGTCAATGCGCCCGCCCTGGGCGAGTCGGTTGGACTGGCTCATGCGCGGACTCCTTCTTGTTTCTCGGCGGTTTCAGCCTCGGCCGCAGCCCTGTCGTCACGGGGCTCAGCCGTGATGGACGGCGCTTCCCCCATCTTGTACGTCTCGAGGATCTCGTAGGTCGCCGTGTTGCGGGTGATGTTGAAGAACTTGCGGCAGCCCACGGCGTGCACCCACATCTCATGGTGGATACCACGCGGATTGTGGCGGAAGAACAGGTAATCGCCCCACTCCTCGTCGCTGCACGTCTCGGGATCCTCCGGACGCACGATATGGGCCTCGCCCTTCGGGTGGAACTCTTCTTCTTCCCGATGCTCGCCGCAATAGGGGCAATAGATATAAAACATGTCTTTTCCTCCATCACTCAGGATGAAAGCAAAATGGTTGTTCTGCGCTCACTGGTGCTGAACGACAGTCCTCGGGCACAGACCGTTTTCGTCAGCGCCTAGTGGGCCACACCGGCAGCACCGTGCTCATCGATCAAGGCTCCGGTATTGAAGCGATCGATGGAGAACGGCGCGGCAAGCGGATGCATCTCCCCCTTGGCGAGGCTGGCGGCGAAGACATGGGCCGAGCCTGGCGTGGCCTTGAAGCCCCCGGTTCCCCAGCCGCAGTTGAAGTAGAGCCCCTTCACCTTGGTCTTGGAAATCAGCGGGCAGGCATCCGGGCAGGTGTCGACGATGCCGCCCCACTGCCGATTCATGCGTACCCTGGAGAAGATCGGGAACATCTCGACGACGGCCTGCAGAGTATGCTCCACGGTCGGGTAACTGCCGCGCTGTCCATAACCGTTGTAGCCATCGATGCCGGCACCGATGACCAGGTCGCCCTTGTCCGACTGGCTGATATAGCCATGCACATGATTGGACATCACCACGGTATCGAGCACCGGCTTGAGCGGCTCGGAGACCAGCGCCTGCAGCGGGTGCGATTCCAGCGGCAGCTTGAGCCCTGCCATCTTCGCCAGTACCCCGGAGTTGCCGGCGGCCACGCAGCCAACGGTCTTGGCCTCGATGTCACCGCGATTGGTGTGCACGCCGTAGACCTGGCCATCGCGAATCTTGAAGCCGGTGACCTCGGTCTGCTGCAGGATGTCAACGCCGAGCGCATCGGCACCACGGGCATAGCCCCAGGCCACGGCATCGTGGCGCGCCACCCCGGCGCGGGGCTGCCAGGAGGCGCCCATCACCGGATACCGGGCGTTTTTGGAGCAGTCCATGATCGGCACCAGCTCCTGCACGCCCTTGGCGTCGAGCACCTCGCCATCGATGCCGTTCAACCGATTGGCGTTGACCCGGCGCTGGATATCGCGCATGTCCTGCAGGGTGTGCCCGAGGTTGAGCACGCCGCGCTGGGAGAACATGACGTTGTAGTTGAGGTCCTGGGACAGCCCTTCCCAGCGCTTCATGGAATGCTCGTAGAGCGCGGCGGCCTCGTCCCACAGATAGTTGGACCGCACGATGGTGGTATTGCGCGCCGTGTTGCCGCCACCCAGCCAGCCCTTCTCGATCACCGCCACATTGCGGATACCGAACTCCTTGGCCAGATAGTAGGCGGTACCCAGGCCATGACCGCCCCCACCGACGATGATCACATCATAGGCCTTCTTGGGCGTGGGGTTGCGCCACTGGCGCTGCCAGTTCTTGTGGTGGCTCAGTGCATGCTTGACCAGCCCGAAGCCTGAATAACGTTGCATGGAATCTCTCCTACTGGATTCCCGCCCTGACGAGCGGGAAGGGCTTCACGCGATGGACGCAGTATCGGTTTGGCTTTCCCGGGGAGTGCCATACACCGGATGACGAGCGCACAGCCCGGCGACCTTGTCACGTACCTCGGCCTCGATCTCGGTGGTGTCCTCTTCCCTGGCCAGCACATCGAGGATGTCGCAGATCCAGCCAGCCAGAGCCTCGCAATCCGCCTGATCGAAGCCCCGGGTGGTCACCGCCGGGGTGCCGATACGCAGGCCCGAGGTCACGAAGGGGCTCTGGGGATCGTTGGGTACTGCATTCTTGTTGACAGTGATATGGGCGCGCCCCAGAGCGGCATCAGCGTCCTTGCCGGTCACGCCGAGCTTGATCAGCGATACCAGAAAGAGATGATCGTCGGTGCCACCGGAGACCACATCGCAGCCGCGCTCGATGAAGATCTCGGCCATGGCGCGGGCGTTGTCGATGACCCGTGCCTGATACCGCACGAAGTCCTGGCTCATGGCCTCGCGGAAGGCCACGGCCTTGGCGGCGATGACATGCATCAGCGGGCCACCCTGCTGGCCAGGGAAGACCGCGCCGTTGAGCTTCTTGTAGAGCGCTTCGTCGCCGCTGGCGGACAGGATCAAGCCGCCACGGGGACCACGCAGGGTCTTGTGGGTCGTGGTGGTCACGACATGGGCGTGGGGCAGCGGGCTCGGATAATGCCCCGCGGCGACCAGGCCGGCGACATGCGCCATGTCGACCAGCAGCCAGGCGCCCACGGCATCGGCGATGTCACGGAAGCGACGCCAGTTGATGACCCGCGAGTAGGCCGAGAAACCGGCAATGATCAGCTTGGGCTGGTGCTCGTGGGCCAGACGCTCGACTTCCTCGTAGTCGATCTCGCCGGTGTCGGGGTTCAGGCCATACTGCACGGCGTGGTAATACTTGCCGGAGAAGTTCGGCGCGGCCCCGTGGGTCAGGTGGCCGCCGTGAGCCAGGCTCATGCCCAGTACGGTGTCGCCCGGTGATACCAGCGCCATGAAGGCCGCAGCATTGGCCTGGGCGCCGGAGTGCGGCTGGACGTTGGCATAGTCGGCACCGAACAGGGCACAGGCACGCTCGATGGCCAGCTTCTCGACCACATCGACGTGTTCGCAGCCGCCATAATAGCGCTTGCCGGGATACCCTTCGGCATACTTGTTGGTCAGTTGGGTTCCCTGCGCCGCCATGACCTGCGGACTGGCATAGTTTTCCGAGGCGATGAGCTCGATATGCGCTTCCTGTCGCACCACTTCGTCGGCGATGGCAGCGGCGATCTGCGGATCGGTCTGGGTAAGGTTATTGTCGTTCATGGCATCACCTGTAGGTTGACTTCACAACATCAAGAAAACGTGGACCGCACGGCATTCTGGAAACGACACCGTCATCGTTGCGCAAGACAGTCGAACCGTGGCCCGAATTCCTTGGTGCCATTAATAGCCAACCCTGGCGACGGGCGATTGAATATATGCGACAACTTTAGCGCCATATTCGCGACTAAAGCCATAAGATGCTGTTATTGTTTATTTTTCTCATAACCGAATATTTGAATGCATCCACCATGGCGCAACATCTCGTGGTGATGTCACCTATCCGCCCCGATGCAACGGCGTCACGGCTCGCAGGCAGGGTGCGACTCGATATGCAGGAAGAAGGGATCGACCCGGGTCGCTTCGCGTCCCGAGGCTGTCTTGCGCACCATGGAGGGAGTAGAGCCGAAGGCGTCACGGAAGTGGCGGGAAAAGTGGGCCGTATCGGAGAAGCCACAGCGTTCACCGATCTCGGTGACGCTCTTGGCGGTATAGTGCAGCAGCCAGAGACCGTAGCGTAACCGCAGATCACGGGCGAACTTCTGTGGCCCGATGCCGAGTTCGTCACGGAACTTGCGCTCGATGTTGCGTCTCGACGTCCCCACCCGGTGGGCCAGCTCATCCACCGTGATCGCCTCGCCGAGATGCTGTTCGATGATACCGATGGCGCGTCGTACCACCCTGTCCTCGACCTTGTCGAAGACGACCGGCTGGGGCTGGGGGTGGTCGCCGCGACGCGCCTCGTCGATGAGCATGATATGCAGGCTCTTCATGGCCCAGGCCTTGCCCAGGTGACGCTCCACCAGATAGGCCGCCAGATCGGCGGCGGCAGTACCACCGGCACACGTCAACCGCTTGCCGTCATCGACGAACAGACGATCCGCCACTGGTTCGATGTCGGGAAAGCGCCGTGTCAGATCGCCATGGTGATACCAACTGACACAGCAGCGTCGCCCGCCCATCACGCCCGCCTTGATCAGCGCGAAGACACCGGTACAGACCCCGATGAGCGGCACGCCCGCCCGAGCCGCCCGACGCAGGTAGGCAATCGCCGTTTCGTCTACATCATCATGTTCGTCCTGCACGCCCCCGATGGTCACGATATAATCGAACTCGGTCGGTTCGCGAAAGGCCGTACAGGGTGTTACCGCCGCCCCGCAGCTGGAGATGGCATCCTGGCCGGCACTGGTCATGAAGACCCAGTGACAACGCAACTGACGACTGCGATCGCCCTCGTCCGCCGCCAGTCGCAGGCAATCGACGAAGGCCGCGAAGGGCAGCATGGTGAAGCGGCGCAACAGCACGAAGCCGACCGAGAGCGGCGGTGCGGAGGAGTCGGTCATGATGGCCTCTTGAACGATACGACCGGGCACCTTGCAGTGCCCCGGTCGCTGGACGATGGCGCAACCCCCTTGGCCAGGGGCCGGGGCTGCCCTAGAAGTCTACCACCACATTCCCCAGAGGCTTGCTGCAGCAGGAGAGAATGTAGCCTTCTTCGATGTCCTCGTCGGTGATGCCACCGTTGTGCTCCATCTCGACCTGGCCTCCGGACAAGCCGACCCGGCAGGTCCCGCAGATCCCCATGCCGCATGCCTTGGGGATGTGCAGGCCAAGCTTGGAAGCAGCGGCATGCACGGTCTCGCTGGGCAGAATCTTCACACTCTTGCCGGTGGAGCTGAACTCGACGGTGACCATGTCGGAGGCATCGACCTCTTCCGCTTCGGCCTCGGCCTGCTCGACATTTTCGATGACCTCTTCCTGCACCTCCATGGGCGTGGCGCCGAAGGACTCCTCATGATAGTGGTCCATGTTGAAGCCATTGGCCTTCAACAACTGCTTGACGGCATTCATGTAGGGGGTGGGACCGCAGCAGAAGATCTCCCGGTCCATGAAGTCCGGCGCCATCAGCTCGAGCATCGACTGATTCAGGTAACCGCGAAATCCTGACCAGGCCTCACCCAGCTCGTCGCCCCGCTCGCAGACGATATGCAACTTGAATTCAGGAATCCGCGAGAAGATATGCTCCAGCTCACGATGAAAGATCAGATCCCGGGGCGTACGCGCGCTGTGCACGAACTGCAGGTCGACGGCAGCATTGGTGTCGAACAGCCAGCGCACCATGGACATCAGCGGTGTGATACCGACGCCGCCCGACAGCATCAACACCTTGTCGGTCGGATAGTCGATGATGTTGAAGTTGCCCACCGGCCCATGCACCGCCAGTTCGTCGTTGATGCCCAGGTTGTCGTGCAGCCAGTTGGACACCACGCCACCCGGCATGCGCTTGACCGTGATCGAGAAGCTGTAGGGAACCGACGGTGAACTGGAAATGGTATAGGAGCGCATGATCGGCTCGCCATTGATCTCCAGTTCCAGAGTGACGAACTGCCCGGGCTTGAAGAAGAACATGACCGGCTGTTCGGCCATGAAACAGAAGGTGCGGGTATCCCAGGTTTCCTGGATCACCTTGACGCAACGCACCAGATGGCGGCCATTGGTCCAGGTCTGGGTGGTGACGGGGTTGAGAAAGTTCATGGTCATCGTCGCGTCGCCTAATGCTGCAGCATGGAGGTGTCCGACCGCGGTTCCCGCCTGCCGTTGAGCGAATTCTGCGCAGCCCCGCCCCTGTTGACTTGCCTGTCAGCGACACGGGCATATCCGTGGCATCCAGAGACGTCAATTTTTCTGATACCCGGCGTCGTAACTGCATCGCCCGGCGTCGTCGATGGACATCCCTCGCCAACGGCAGTGTTCCAAACTCGCTGCCAATGCGCCACGACCCATACCCTGGCGCGGCCCACTTGACCCTGACCGGCTCCTCCCAACCCACAATCCCGAGGCCACGCGAGTGGTCCTGCAATGAGGAAGTGCTTCCATGGATTCCCTGTCCTTCGCCCGTCTGGATGATCCCCTGGCTCCCGCCCGCGACGCCACGGCCGACATGCTGGCCCAACGTCGTCGTCACTTCTCGTTGCCGCAACCGTTCTATAACGACGAACGACTGTTCCAACTGGATATTCAGGAAATCTTCGAAAAAGAATGGCTGTTCGCCGGCTTGACCTGCGAGATTCCCGCCAAGGGCAACTTCATCACCCTGGAAGTCGGCGATAACCCGGTGGTCATCGTGCGCGGCAACAACGGCCAGGTACATGCGTTCCATAACGTCTGCCGGCATCGTGGATCGCGGCTATGCCTGCAGGACAAGGGCAAGGTCGCCAAGCTGGTCTGCCCCTACCACCAGTGGACCTACGAACTCGACGGGCGACTGCTGTTCGCCGGCACCGACATGGGGACGGACTTCGACCTCTCCGCCTATGGCCTGAAACCCATCAATGTCAGGACCGCCGGCGGTTACATCTTCGTCAACCTGGCGGAACAACCGCCGGCCATCGATGAACTACTGGAGACCCTCGAGCATTACCTGGACCTCTACGACATGGACAACGTCAAGGTGGCCGCGGAGTCCAGCATCGTCGAGCAGGCAAACTGGAAGCTGGTGATCGAGAACAACCGCGAATGCTATCACTGCAACGGCGCACACCCGGAATTGCTCAACTCGCTGCAGGAGTTCGATGACAGCGAGGACCCTCGTGCCACCCCAGCCTACAAGGAACTGGTCGCGCGCAAGCAGGGAGAGTGGCAGGCCATGGGCGTACCCTGGCAGCTCAAGCGGATCGGCCGACGCAACCGCCTGACTCGCACCCCGTTACTGAATGGCACCGTTTCCATGACCATGGATGGCCAGCAGGCCTGCCGGAAGCTGATGGGACGACTGCCGAGTCCCGATCTCGGCGTTCTGCGTCTCCTCCACCTGCCCAATTCCTGGAATCACTTCATGGGCGATCATGCCGTGGTCTTCCGTGTCCTGCCGCTGGGGCCGCAGAAAACAGTCGTGACCACCAAGTGGCTGGTGCACAAGGATGCCGTCGAGGGCGTCGATTACGATCCCGACCAGATGCGTCGCGTCTGGGACGCCACCAATGACCAGGATCGCCGGCTCGCCGAAGAGAACCAGCGCGGGATCAACTCTCGCGCCTACGAACCGGGCCCTTACTCGGAAACCTTCGAATTCGGCGTGATCGACTTCGTCGACTGGTACAGCGAACGCATGCTGGAAAACCTCGGCCAGACATCCCACCTGACCCTGGCCCGGGGCTGAACACGACCGGACGGGCACGCCGGCCCGACTTGCAGGGCCGGCTCCGTACGGAATCAGCGCAACCCGGGCAACAGAAAACGCTCGATGGCCGCCCTCACCGAGGGCAACAGCACGTCCGACTTGTCCATCATCTCGCGTACCAGCTCCTGAAGCCCGGGCACCCCCACTTCCATATGCTTGAGCAGTGCCATCCGTGCACAGGTCTCGGGACAGGCATGCTCGGGGATGCGAACCCCCAGCGCGACCAGCCGGTCGCGAAAGTCATCCCCATCGATCAGCTCAACGATCATCATCGCGTCATCCTCCCTTCGGTCATCGCCGCATCGACGTATTCCGGCACAACGCTGGGCCACGATGCGCGTGACGCTTGCTCTTGACGAAGATTGGCACCGTCCCGAGGGACAGGCAATGCCAAAAGAGGTCCACCCGGAAAACCGGGTGGACCTCGTCGAGCCACCACCTGGTCGCCTTCGACCTCAGGCAGCGACACTGCCATGAGGATCCAGGACGAATTTCTTCGCCGCGCCACCGTCGAAGTCGGCATACCCCTTGGGCGCCTCATCCAGGGTGATCATCTGGACATTGACCGCATCAGCGATCTTGACCTTGTCGAACAGAATCGCCTGCATCAGAGGTCGGTGATATTTCATGACCGGGCACTGCCCGGTATGGAAGGAATGGGATTTCGCCCAGCCCTGGCCGAAGCGCATGCTCAGAGCGCCTTGCTTGGCGGCTTCGTCAGCGGCTCCAGGGTCTTCGGTCACATACAGGCCCGGAATGCCGATCTGCCCACCGGCACGGGTCAGCGACATGGCTGAGTTAAGCACGGTCGCGGGCGCCTCCTTGCCATGGTTACAGCCACAGGCGTGGGCCTCGAAACCGACACAGTCGACGAAGGCATCAACCTCGCGCTCGCCCAGAATCACCTCGATCTTGTCGGCCATGTCACCATCCTGGGTCAGGTCGATCGTCTCGCAGCCGAAGCTGCGGGCCTGTGCCAGACGCTCCTCGATCATGTCACCGACGATGACGCAGGCCGCGCCCAGCAGCTGCGCGGATACCGCCGCGGCCAGACCGACCGGGCCGGCACCGGCGATGTAGACGGTGCTGCCGGGGCCTACGCCAGCGGTGACACAACCATGGAAGCCGGTAGGGAAGATATCGGACAACAAGGTCAGGTCACGGATCTTCTCCATCGCCTGATCGGCATCCGGGAATTTCAGCAGGTTGAAGTCGGCATAGGGCACCATGACATAGTCGGTCTGGCCTCCGGACCAGCCGCCCATGTCGACGTAACCGTAGGCGGCACCGGGACGAGCCGGATTGACGTTGAGACAGATACCGGTCTGCCCTTCCTTGCAGTTTCGGCAGCGACCGCAGGCGATATTGAAGGGTACCGAGACCAGGTCGCCCGGCTTGATGAACTCGACATCGCGCCCAGCTTCAATGACGATTCCCGTGATCTCGTGGCCGAGAACCAGCCCTTCGGGGGCCGTGGTGCGGCCTCGTACCATGTGCTGGTCACTGCCACAGATATTGGTGGTCACGACCTTGAGAATCACGCCGTGCTGGCATTTGCGATTGCCAAGCGCAAGTTCCGGGTAGGGAATCGACTCGACGGCGACTTTCCCTGGCCCCTTGTAGACGACACCGCGGTTGGCTGTGCTCATGGTTATCTTCCTTCGGCTTGTTGTGAGAGGCGGAAGCTCCGCATCTCGACCATAGCTCCTCCACGGAAGCGCACTGTTCCCAGCGAGTCACTGCCATGTCAAAACAAGACATCCACCATGGCGCTTTGACGCACTATTCGCCTGCCCTGCCCTGGGCCGCGCGCCGAAAGGCAGGGGCCATGACCGTCAACGACACCGACGGATGTCTCGACGCCACCCATTGGCAATTTTCCCTTGTTCAACGGACTTTGGTTGCCCGGCACGGGGCCATTGATTTACAAAGAGTCTCGAGATGATGAGTGGTGCGTTTCCGGTCATGGAAAGGGCATGGAACCAGCCCGTTACGGGAAGCCACCGACATCGCTTCCTGGCGAACTCGCCACGGAGATGATAGTCATGTTGAACTACCTACAGCGATACGGACTCGCTGTCACCACAGGAGATTGCCATATATGTTTGACCGCCTCGCGCCGCGCCTCTGCCTCGCCGCCCTGCTTGCACTGCTGACCTTTGCCCCCCAGGCCTTCGCCCAGCAGCAGCCGACGGGCAATGCCAACGTCAATACCCAGCAGTTCCAGGATTGGCAGGTGATCTGCCCGCAGGATGCCAGTCAGGGCCCCTGCACCATGAATCAGGTCATCACCAACACCGAAAACGACCAGCCGATGATGCGTGTCGTCATCGCCAACCCCCCCCAGGTCGACGACCCGGTGATGACCTTCCTGCTGCCGCTGGGGGTTCGCCTGGCGCCGGGCCTTCAGCTCAGCGTCGATAACGGCGAGCCGGTTCAGTTCCCTTATCAAGTCTGCCAGCAGCAGGGCTGCCGCGCCGATGTGCCGCTCCAGTCCTCGCTGTTGCAAAGCCTGCGAGGCGGCACCACGGCGACCCTGAGCCTGATCGCACCCACCGGTCAGCGCATGGATCTGAATATCTCGTTGATGGGCTTCACCGACGCCATGGCTCAGATCTGATATCGATCCGGATGTCATGAAACGAGAACGGCGGCCCTCTGCAGGCCGCCGTTTTCGTGTCGGGAAGACTTCCATGATCCCGATACCACCTGGTCAACGGCACCAGGTTTACCAAGCTTCGGGCCCCGGATCATGAAAGTCCCGGCATGCTCGTGTTGTCAGCGCAGTACCTCTTCCTCACGCAGCAACTTCAATATCGCCTCGGCGCCCTGCTCCGGCGTCACATCCGTCAACACCTGGCCGCCACCGCCTTCGGCCTTGGCCGCCGCAGCCTTAAAGCGGTCCCGCGCCGATGCCGCCTTGACGATCTTCAGGCGTTTGGGACGCTTGCGGGCCGGCTGCACCTGCCATTCGGCCCATTCCTCGTCATGACAGACCGGTCCGGCGAGCACCTCGAACGTCCCGCGTCGCGCCGGCCCATAGGCACTCTGGCGCGGCGCGGGAGCCGCACCCTCGACAGTGACAATGGCCGGCAACCGCACTTTCAAGCGCCGCCGCTGGCCTCTCGGCAAGGCCTGCAGCAGCGTCGCCACCCCATTCTCGACACCTTCCACCGCTGCCAGACCACTCACCAGAGGCCAGCCGAGCCGTTCGGCCAGCAGATAGGGCAACAACCCTGACCCTTCGCCCCGTTCGGCACGCTCTCCGGTGATCACCAGCTGCGGCGACGATGCATCCAGGGCTTCGGCCAGGGCAGGCAACACATCGGCACCCTGCGGCTGCTCGAGCAATGACAGTTCCGAGAACCCCATGCCCAGATAGCCACGCAATGCTGCCTCACTGGCTTCTGCCTGCTCACCGGCATGCAGCAGTTGCACCCTGGCGCTCCCCAGCGAACGCGCCAGCTCGACCCCTCGAGCATCCTGATCGGCACGCCTTGCCCGGCCGGTCACCGGATGACGCCCGATGGATACCAGCACCGTCACGTCCAGCTCCGGCGTCATGGTTGTGTCAGGCCGCATTGCGTTTCTCCTCTCGCGCTTGTTTCACCAGGGACACCAATGCCTCGAGTATCCGGGCCGAGTCCCCGATCACCGCCAGATCGGCGCGCTTGATCATGTCACATCCCGGATCCATGTTGATCGCCACCACTTTCTCGCAGGTCTGGATGCCCTGCAGATGCTGAATGGCGCCACTGATACCAACGGCCACATAGACCCGGGCGCTGACCCAAGTGCCAGTGGCCCCGACCTGACGGTCGCGCGCCATGAAGCCGTCATCCACGGCTACCCGAGACGCGCCTTCGGTGGCCCCCAGTACCTCGGCAGCATGATGGTACCCTTCCCAGTCCTTGACTCCATTGCCGGCAGAAAGAATGAACTCGGCCTCGGACAAGGCAACGCCGGATGGGTCGACGGCGACCTGCCCGAGATCTTCGATGCGTGACAGCGTCGACGGCAACGGCTGTGGCAAGGTCAGTTCTGCGGCAGCATGGCGGGTATCGCTGACCGGCTCGGCACATTCGGCCAGGGCCAGTGCAACCCGCGGCAAGGGACGCTGAATATCCAGGGACTCTGCCGCGCCACGCGCGATGCAACGCCAGCCCGACGACACCTCGGCATCCGCCTCGACCTGCCAGACGCCCGTCGCTGGCCGCTCGCCCAGACGTGCCGCCAGGCGTCGGCCCAGCTCGCCACCGCCCAGACTGGAGTCCGGCAACAGCCAATGGCGAGGTGACCACGACTGTTCGGCCTGCGCCAGGGCGACCAGTCGGGCTTCGGGCGAGTAGCCTGCCATCTCGGGCGAGTCGAGACACAGCAGGCGGTCGATGCCCGCCTCACCGAAATTCGCTTCCTTGTGCGGGCCGAAGATGATGGCTACCACGACGCCCCGAGCATCCGGATCCGCATCGGCAAGGCGGCGCGCCAACCCGAGCAGGTCACGGTCATGGCCGCTCAGGCGACCACCGGCCATGTCGGGTACTACCATCACCGAGAAGGCGGGGTCATCAATCTCGACCCACGGTTTCTGGACAGCGGCCGAGGCCGATGTGCCGGCATTGGCCACGCCCTGCTGCGCACCACTCCGATCGATCCGCCTTAGACCATTGGGGCCGATGAAACCCACCGCATGGGGATTACGACGGAGCACGCCGTTTGGCCCCATCCATTCGCTGGCCGCCCCCTGGCCCAGCTCTGCCAACACCTCCAGATGCTGAGGGTGAAGACGGTTCCGGGCGATCCATTCCTGGCGCGGGTCGCGCCGCCTGATATCACTCATCACGCTACCTCCTCGGCCAGCGGCTGCTGAGCCAATGCGGGGCCGGGTGCGCTGGACGGCGCGCTGTCGACCAGCGCTTCCGCCACCAGCTCGGCGATATCGCGAACGTCGGCATCGCTGTCGACAACGCCTTCCAGCATGGCCGTGCACTGCGGGCAACCGACGGCGACCAGATCGGCACCGGTTTCCTGGACGTCCCCCATGCGCATGTCGGGAATCCGTTGCTTGCCGGGCACATCGGTGATCGGGGCACCACCACCACCGCCGCAGCAGCGCGAGCGGAAGCCGGAGCGTTGCATCTCGGCGACTTCGATGCCCAGCGCCTTGAGCACATTGCGCGGTGCCTCGAATTCGCCGTTATAGCGCCCGAGATAACAGGGATCGTGATAGGTCACCCGGCCCCCTTTCCAGGCACGAAACGCGAGACGCCCGGCATCATACAGTTCGGCAATGAAGGTGCTGTGATGGGAAACGGCATAGTCGCCCCCCAGTTCACCGTACTCGTTGCCCAGCACATGGAAACTGTGGGGGTCGCAGGTGACGATGCGCTCAAAGCGATACTTCGACAGCGTGGCAATGTTGCGGCGGGCCAGCGACTGAAAGGTCGCCTCATCGCCCAACCGACGCGCCACGTCACCGCTGTCCCGCTCTTCGTCGCCCAGCACCGCGAAGTCGACACCGGCAGCACGCAACACCTTGACCAGGGCACGCAGGGTCCGCTGGTTACGCATGTCATAGGCACCATCGCCCAACCACAGCAACACCTCGGCCTGGCCCTGCTGTGCCATCAACGGCAGTTCCAGATCAGCAGCCCAGTGCATTCGAGCGCCGGGATCAAAGCCACCGGGGTTGTCGGTGGCGATCAGGTTGTCGAGCACCTCGGCACCCTTGCCGGGGGTCTGACCATGCTCCAGCGTCAGGAAACGCCGCATGTCGACGATGGCATCGACGTGCTCGATCATCATCGGACACTCCTCGACGCAGGCTCGGCAGGTGGTACAGGACCATAGCGTCTCGGCATCGACCAGTGCCTTGCCTTCCCGGGCCACGATCGGGCCATGCGGCGAGCCCTGGTGCTCACCCACCGGGCGATCCGGATAGGGGCTACCGGCATATCGAGCGTCGCTGCCGCCGGCCAGTCCCACCACCATATCCTGAATCAGTTTCTTGGGGTTGAGCGGCTGGCCGGCGGCAAAGGCTGGACACACCGCCTCGCAGCGGCCGCACTGCACGCAGGCATCGAAACCGAGCAACTGGTTCCAGGTGAAGTCGCTGGGCGTCTCGACCCCCAGGGTGGCGTTCTCGTCGTCCAGGTCCAGGGCCTTGAGACCCGTGGAGCGGTTGCCTTCCCCGAAGCGCTCGGCGCGTCGGTGGAAGGCCAGGTGCAGGGCGCCGGCGAAGGCGTGCTTCATCGGGCCGCCCCAGGCCATGCCGAAGACCATCTCGCCCAGCCCCCAGACCAGCACGGCGGACAACAGGATGGCCAGGATCCAGTGTCCAAAGTCTTCCGGCAATATGCCGACCGTCGGCAAGGTGATCAGGAAGACGCTCAGCGAGAAGGCCATCAGGCTCTTGGGCAGACGCATCCACGGGCCCCTGGAAAGCCGGGACGGTGGATGGCGACGACGGCGCGCCACGAAAAGACTGCCGACGAACATGGTGGCGCTGGCCAGCAGCAACGGCCAACCAAGCACGCCTTGGGCCAGCCCCAGCCCATGGACCAGGACCATCAGCACGGCGGCGGCGACGAAACCGCCGGCAGTGGCCACATGGGTGTTGGACATGACCTTGTCCCGCGCCACGACATGGTGCAGATCCACCAGGTAGCGACGCGGCATGGCGGCAAGTCCCTTGAACAGGTCGACCCGTGCGGGCCGTCCCTGGCGCCACAGGCGGACGCGCCGCCCGGCGCCGATCACCGCCAACGCAATCGCGGCGAAGATCAGTATCGGAAGTAAGGTATCGAGCATGGTACTCACCTCTCCTCAATGAGGAGCTGTAAGCCTTAAGCTGTAAGCGGTAAGTTACCCCCTCCCTCGTGAAGGTCCTTTCACAACCCGGTCGACGAGAGGAGCTACTCAACTGCCCATCTCGCCATACGTTGGGAAAGAAGTTCTTACAGCTTCCGGCTTACAGCTTATGGCTGAGGTTAAAAGTCCTTGCAGAGGCGCAGGGCATCATAAATCGCGGCGTGAGTATTGCGCGGCGAGGTGCAGTCGCCCAGGCGGAACAGCAGCAAGCCATCACCCTCCTCCGACAGGCAGGGCTGTGGTTGAGCGGCGTAAAGCGCCTCGATATCCACCTGCCCCTTGTTGCGGGACTGAGGCTTGAGGGTATAGTAGAGCGCTTCATCGGGCCGTACGCCGTTCTCCACTACGACCTGATCGACCACGCGTTCTTCCTGCACGCCGGTGTACTCGTTCTCCAGCACAGCCACCAGAGACTCGCCCTCGCGGTAGACCTTGTGAAGCCCCAGATCGGAGGACATGATCACCTCCTTCTCATAGAGGCTGCGGTAGTAGGTCGGGAAGGTGGTACCACCGACGGCGGAACCCGGCTTGATGTCATCGGTGACGATCTCGACCTTGGCCCCCTTGTCGGCCAGATAGTCCGCGGCCGAGACACCGGAAAACTCGCAGATGGTGTCGTAGATCAAGACGTTACTACCCGGCTCGACACGTCCCTCGAGAATATCCCAGGTACTGACCACCAGGCTCTTGTCGGTGTCTTCGTCATAGCCCCATTCCTCATGCTGTTCGAGGAAGGGCCGGCCGCCCGTGGCCAGTACCACGACGTCCGGACGCAGGTCGAGGATAGTGGCCTCGTCAGCCCGGGTTCCCAGGCGTTGATCGACGCCCAAGCGCGCCAGTTCGAGTTGATACCAGCGAGTGATGCCGGCGATCTGGTCACGCTGCGGCGCCCTGGCAGCGATGGTGATCTGGCCACCGAGCTGTTCGGCGGCTTCGAACAAGGTCACGTCGTGCCCTCGTTCGGCGGCGACACGGGCCGCTTCCATGCCACCGGGGCCACCTCCCACCACGACCACTCGCCGCCTGGGTCCTTCGGATGCCTCGATCTCATGCGGCATCCCCATGTACTCGCGAGACGTGGCGGCATTCTGGATGCACAACACATCAAGGCCCTGATACTGGCGATCGATGCAGTAGTTGGCTCCCACGCACTGCTTGATCCGGTCGACCTGATCCATCTTGATCTTGGTGATGAGGTGCGGATCGGCGATGTGCGCCCGGGTCATGCCCACCAGGTCGACGTATCCCCCTTCGAGGATCCGGTTGGCCTGGTTCGGATCCTTGATGTTCTGGGCGTGAATCACCGGCGTCTTGACCACTTCCTTGATGCCTGCCGCCAAGTGGAGGAAGGGCTCCGGCGGATAGGACATGTTGGGGATCACGTTCGCCAGGGTGTCGTGCGTATCGCAACCGGAGCCGACCACGCCGAAGAAATCGACTTGGCCGGTGGCATCGTAATAGGCGGCGATCTGTTTCATGTCCTCGTGGGACAGACCGTCCGGGTGGAACTCGTCGCCGCAGATACGCATGCCCACCACAAAATCGTCGCCGACTTCCTCGCGAACGGCCTTGAGCACCTCCATCCCGAATCGCATGCGATTCTCGAAGCTGCCGCCCCACTGGTCGGTGCGCTTGTTGACCCGTGGACTCCAGAACTGATCCATCAGGTGCTGGTGCACGGCAGAGAGCTCGACGCCGTCGAGGCCGCCTTCCTTCGCCCGGCGCGCGGCCTGGGCAAAGTCGCCGATGATCCGCCAGATGTCCTCTTCCTCGATGGTCTTGCAGGTGGAGCGATGGACCGGCTCGCGGATGCCGGACGGCGACAGCAGGTTCGGCCAGTCGAAGCCGTCCCAACGGGAGCGACGGCCCATGTGGGTGATCTGGATCATGATCTTGCCGCCGTGCTTGTGCACGGCGTCCGCCAGATTCTGGAAGTGCGGAATGATGCGGTCGGTGGACAGGTTCACCGAGCTCCACCAGGCCTGGGGGCTATCGATGGAGACGATCGAGGAGCCGCCGCAGATGCACAGGCCGCAGCCTCCCTTGGCCTTTTCCTCGTAGTATTTGACGTAACGCTCCGTGGTCATGCCCCCGTCGGTGGCATGCACCTCGGCATGGGCGGTACTCACCACCCGGTTACGAATGGTCAGGTTGCCGATCTGGATCGGCTGAAACATCGCATCGAACGCCATGGTCTCTCTCCTCAGCCTTGATCCCGGGTATCACGCGGCACGGTGACGAAATAGCCGACGTCACATCCTGCTTCGGCGGCGCTCTGGGTCTGTTCCGCAAGGGTCCGCAATTGACGGCCCCGAGCAGCGAGAATCTGGTCCATGGCGCCAGCGAACCAGCCGGTGAACATGTACTCGACCCGGCGCCCGACCTTGCCCAGTTGATAGACGAAGGCACTGTGCTCGAGCCGCACCCGGCAGGTGCCGGCTTCGAGATCGATATGCTCGGTGATGAATCGCCCCCAGCCGCGCTGGGACAACCGCGTCATGTAATGCTCGAACACCGCCTCGCCTTCCAGGCCGTGGCACTCGGCCTCCTTTTCACACCAATGCCAGGCGCTCTTGTAGCCGGCGTCATAGAGGATCCCGGCATAGGCCTCGGCGCCGAGCGCTTCCTCGACGGCCACGTGGTTATTGATGAAAAAGTGGCGCGGCACGTAAAGCATGGGCAGCGCATCGGTGGTCCAGACACCGGTCTCGACGTCCACGTCGATGGGCAGTTCGGGGGCCATCTTGGTCACGGTCGTATTCCTCGAATCTTGCTGATTGTTATGGGGCTTCAAGCAGTTGCCGTTGGCAGTACCGCTCGGGGCTGATCCGGGGCAGGCCTGCGAGGAGGCGCTGTAAACCCTTCCTTGGGCGCTACCGACGTCCTGCGGCGCTCTCGCATCCTGCGCCGCTTGCAGGGCCGGTGCTGGCCATCCATGGCCAGCCCGTTCGGAGCAGTGCTCCTCACCCATGGCGTAGGACCTCCTCTCCGGCCTGCCCCCGCGCCCCTCGCTATGTGCTATTGAGATAACCTCGGGTCTTCGGGCTTCGATAAGCAGTCGAGAACGGCATGATGGCTATCCCCTCACACCTCGCTCCTCATCCCTCGCGCTTAGGCGCCCCAGACATCCTTCAGCACGCGCATCCAGTTCTCGCCCATGATCTTGCGCACCTGGGGCTCGCTGAAGCCGCGCCGCAACAGAGCCTCGGGGAGATTGCCGAATTCGCCGATGGTGCGGATGCCCTCGGGGTTGATGATCTTGCCGAAGCGGGTCAGGCGGCGGGCATACCCCTTGTCGTGGGTCAACCACTCGAAGAAGTCATGATCCTGGCCCTGGGTGAAATCGGTGCCGATACCGATGGCATCCTCGCCGACGATATTCATCACGTATTCGATGGCCTCGACATAGTCGTCGATGGTGGCGTCGACCCCGGCCCGCAGGAAGGGCGTGAACATGGTGACGCCGACGAAACCACCGCGGTCGGCGATGAACTTCAGTTCTTCGTCGGACTTGTTGCGCGGATGGTCCTTGAGCCCGGAAGGCAGGCAATGGGAATAGCAGACCGGCTTTTCGGACGCCTCGATGACCTCGGTGGAGGTCTTCTCGCCGACATGGGAGAGATCGCACATGATACCCACGCGGTTCATCTCGGCGACGATTTCGCGACCGAAGCCCGACAGACCACCGTCACGCTCGTAGCAGCCGGTGCCGACCAGATTCTGGGTGTTGTAGCACATCTGCACGATCCCGACGCCGAGGCGCTTGAAGATCTCGACGTAGCCGATCTGGTCCTCGAAGGCATGGGCGTTCTGAAAGCCATAGATAATGCCGGTCTTGCCTTCTTCCTTGGCCCGAGTGATGTCCGCCGTGGTGTGCACGGGGCGCACCAGGTCACTGGACTCGGCCAGCAGGGCGTTGGTCTGGACGATGTTATCGACGGTAGCCTGGAACCCTTCCCAGACGGAGACGGTGCAATTGGCGGCCGTCAGTCCGCCCTTGCGCATGTCCTCGAAGAGTTCGCGATTCCACTTGGCGATGATCAGGCCATCGATGACGATGGCGTCCTGGTGCAGCTCGGCGGGGGTCATGGCGGGGCTCCGGTTGATGCATGATCACGCCGGCAGCATAGCCCTCGCTCCCCCTGGCCCGGCGCCTGGGAGCGACCGTAAAAATCCCAAAAACGTCACGGACGTCGTGATCGCGACAGCGGGACGAACTCAGAGGCGATTCAGGTAGGCATGGCCCAGATTGCGCATCTGGCCACGGATCCAGTCGCTGCGTTGAAGCACGTAGGAACTCGGGCGGGAAGCGCTCCAGCCACGGGGGTTGGGAAGGATCGCCGCCAGGCGACTGGCCTGGACAGGCGTCAGCTCGTCGGCGGAGACGCCGAAATAGTGCTGTGCCGCCATTTCCAGGCCGAAGACACCGCTGTCCCATTCGGCGATATTGAGATAGACCTCGAGAATGCGCTCCTTGGGCCAGAGCAGCTCGAGAAGCAGGGTGAACCAGGCCTCCAGTCCCTTGCGGACCCAGTTTCGGCCGGTCCAGAGGAAAAGGTTCTTGGCGGTCTGCTGACTGAGGGTACTGGCGCCCCGCAGGTCATCACCGTTCAGGCTCGCCATCACGGCACGGCGCAATTCGACGAAGTCGAAGCCATGATGCGCCGGAAACCGCTGATCCTCGGCGGCGATCACCGCCAGCTTGGCGTTGTCGGAAAGCCGTGCCCAGGGGCGCCACTGCTGGCGAATGTCGAGGGTTTCTCCGGCGAGCCAGGCTTCCACCTTGCGCTCGACCATCACCATGGAGCCGCCAACCGGCACCACCCGGAACATCAGGACCAGCAGGACGGACAGCCCCACCCACCCCAGCAGCGCGAGTCCCAGGACTCGAGCCGCCCGTCGCAGCCACTCCCGCATCAAGCCTCTCTCAGGAAACGCTGAATAAATTGCCGAGCGTCGTGAAGCGCAAGGCGCCCGGAACACAGAAAGCGAGGCATAACATCACGTTAGGTGAGCTTTCGAGTACCGCGCAACGCAGCGATTTGCACGCGCAGGCATTTAAACAGTGTTTCCTCTCATGTTCTCAATCTCACGCTGGCATAGGTAGGCTCGCCCCGTGCCTGATCCAGAGCCGTCATGGCGGAGGAGACCGGTTCATTGGGCAGCGCCTCGAACGCGGCCGCCGTCTGCAGCATCGACGCCGCCGCTTCGCCCAGTCGCACCGGGGGGACCAGCTCCACGGCACTGCTGCTCAGCCGCTCGTCACGCGGCGGAATGCCGAAGTATTCGCGATAACACTTGGAAAAGTGCGGCGTGGACACGAAACCGCAGGCCGATGCGACCTCGATGATCGACATCGGGGTCTGCTTGAGCAGTTGGCGAGCCCGTGTCAGGCGCAGTTTAAGGTAGTAGCGCGATGGGGAGCAATGCAGGTTCTTCTGGAACAGACGCTCCAGCTGGCGACGCGAGACGTTCACATAATCGGCCAGTTCGTCGAGGCTGATCGGCTCCTCCAGATTGGCCTCCATCAACGCGACAATCTCCAGCAACCGAGGCTGGGTGGTGCCAAGTACATGCTTGAGCGGCACGCGTTGCTGATCCTGCTCACCGCGCACGCGATCATAGATGAACATCTCGGAGATCCCCGCCGACAGCTCCCGGCCATGGTCACGCCCGATCAAGGTCAGCATCATGTCCAGAGGCGCCGTGCCGCCGGAGGACGTAGCCCTGTCGCGATCAATGGAAAACAGCCGTGTGGTCAACGACACCTTGGGAAAGGCTTCCTGCATGGCAGCCAGGCACTCCCAGTGAACGCTGGCCTCATAGCCGTCCAGCAACCCGGCCCGTGCCAGCGCCCAGCTACCCGTGCACACCGACCCCAGTCGACGCGAGCGACGCGCCTGGGCCTGCAGCCAGCCGACATGTTCACGCTGGACGCTACGATGCGGGGCCACGCCCCCGCAGACGATCACCGTATCCAGCGCCAACGGGACCGTGGTGGAAGCATCCGGCGTAACCTGCAGACCATCGCTGGCACGTACCGCGTTGCCATCCATGCTCAGCGTGTACCAGCGATAGAGTTCTCGGCCGGCCAGCTGGTTGGCCATGCGCAAGGGTTCGATGGCCGAGGCCAGCGAAATCAGGGTGAAGTTTTCCAGCAGCAGAAATCCCAGCGTCTGCGGAGGCGTCTGGGGAGAGGTCTTGGGCGGGGCTTGGGCAGCGGTTGTCATCTTGAAACTCCAGCACGGTTATCGTGGACCATCTTGTTATTGTCGAAAGGCGTCGGACGCCGTTGACCGAGCCGTCTGTCGCGATCAGACAAGCTCACTTCAGAATGTAATCCTTGTGTCGTTTTCTGGCATGTCAAATTTGCCTATCGGCGCCCCCTTTCCCGTTGTCCTGGGACAATGACGTCGGTTTTTGATATGTGCGCGCCGCTCCGAGATACGACACGTCATCGCCAACAAACGCGCCGGCCCAGGAATGGACCGGCGCGCGAGTCACGAGAAAAAATGTCAGTGCCGAGACACTAGGCGTGTAGGCGCTCGGCGTGATAACGCAGATGATCATCGATGAAGCTGGCGATGAAGAAGTAGCTGTGGTCATAGCCGGGCTGGCGACGCAGCGTCAGCGGATGGTCGTGCTCGGCGCATACCGCTTCCAGCCGAGCCGGACACAGTTGCTCGTCCAGGAAGTCGTCGGCCTCGCCCTGATCGATGAACAGCGGCTGTCGGGATGCACCACGTGCCACCAGCTCACAGGCATCGTACTGCGTCCAGCGACTGACGTCCTCGCCCAGATAGGCACTGAATGCCTTGCGCCCCCAGGGACACTGGGTCGGGTTGACCACCGGGGCAAACGCCGACACCGAGCGATAATGGCCGGGACGACGCAAGGCCATGATCAGGGCCCCGTGTCCTCCCATGGAGTGTCCGCTGATCGACTCGCGACCATTGACCGGAAAGTGCTGGCGCACCACGGATGGCAACTCTTCGGCCACATAGTCGTACATCCGGTAGTGATCCTTCCAGGGCGCCTCGGAGGCATTGACGTAGAACCCAGCCCCGGTGCCGAAGTCGTAGCTGTCGTCCTCGCCCGGCAGGTTCAGGCCGCGAGGACTGGTGTCCGGGCAGACGATGGCGATGCCCAGTTCGGCAGCCAGGCGCTGGGCACCCGCCTTCTGCATGAAGTTCTCGTCGGTGCAGGTCAGGCCCGACAGCCACCACAACAGCGGCACGCGTTCGGTTTCGGCCTGGGGCGGCAGATAGATAGCGAACACCATCTCGCAATCCAGCGCCCGCGAACGATGGCGATAGCGCTTGTGCCAGCCACCGAAGCTGCGGTTGGCCGAGACCAGTTCAAGGTGTTCGGTCATGGTCATGAGCGACTCCTCAGGAGATTCGCCCGGTGTCGAGGGCGCATCGATCGATGCGACTCGAACGACACCGAGCGTGAATCAGTCATTACGGTTCGCGCGATATCGGGGCGTATTAATAATGAAGCACAGTGCGAATGCTCTCCCCACGGTGCAACAGTTCGAAAGCCTCGTTGATCTCCTCGAAGGGCATATCGTGGGTAATGAAGTCGTCGATGTTGATCTCGCCGTTCATGTAACGCTCGACATAGCCCGGCAGCTCGGTGCGCCCCTTGACGCCACCGAAGGCAGAGCCCTTCCAGACCCGACCGGTGACCAGTTGGAAGGGGCGGGTGGAGATCTCCTCGCCGGCCCCGGCCACGCCGATAACCACGGACTCGCCCCACCCCTTGTGGCAACACTCCAGGGCCGAGCGCATGACATTGACGTTGCCGATGCACTCGAACGAGTAATCGACACCACCGTCGGTCAGGTCGACGATCACTTCCTGGATGGAAGCCGAGTGATCCTTGGGATTGACGAACTCGGTCGCCCCGAACTGCTCGGCGAGCTTGAACTTCTCCGGGTTGACGTCGATGGCAATGATGCGGCTCGCCTTGGCCATCACCGCGCCCTGGATCACCGCCAGGCCGATGGCACCCAGGCCGAACACCGCGACCGTCGCCCCGGGCTCCACCTTGGCAGTGTTCATGACGGCGCCGATACCGGTGGTGACACCGCAGCCCAGCAGGCAGATCTTGTCCATGGGCGCCTGCTTCGACACCGAAGCCAGCGACACCTCCGGCAGCACCGTGTACTCGCTGAAGGTGGAACAGCCCATGTAGTGGTGCAGCTTCTGACCTTCGAGGGAGAAGCGGCTGGTGCCATCCGGCATCACGCCCTTGCCCTGGGTCGCACGCACCGAGCCACACAGGTTGGTCTTGCCGGACAGGCAGAACTTGCACTGGCCACATTCGGCCGTATACAGCGGGATGACATGATCGCCCGGGCGCAGGCTGGTAACGCCCTCGCCCACTTCCTCGACAACCCCGGCGCCCTCATGGCCCAGCACCGCAGGGAAATTGCCCTCGGGATCGGCGCCGGACAGCGTATAGGCATCGGTATGACAAACGCTGGTAGCGGCCATGCGCACCAGCACTTCGCCGGACTTCGGGCCCTCGACATCGATTTCGGTCAGCTGCAGGGGTTGGCCCGCTTCCAGGGCCACGGCGGCACGAGACTTCATGATCCATCCTCTCGGTGGGTAATTGGCATCCCTGAAGTCTAGGCAAGAGTGCCGGCCGGTATAAACTGCATCAAACGCATGACATTATTGTCATCTGGCAACAATAGAGCGGGAACGCCAACATGCAACGCTGGGATCGGGTCGAAGCCTTCATCGAGGTCGTGCGTCTGGGCGCCTTCAATGCCGCCGCCGAGCGACTGAGGGTCTCGAGCTCCCACGTCAGCCGACTGGTCAGCCAACTGGAGAACCAGTTGGATACCCCTCTGCTCTACCGGACGACACGCCGCATCCGCTTGACGGAAGCCGGCCGCCTCTATTACCAGCACTGCCACCACCTGTTCGACGGCTTCCGTGAAGCCGAAGCGGCGGTCAAGGAACTCCAGACCCGCCCCAGCGGCCTGCTCGGCCTGACCTGCGCCACCACTTTCGGCGAGCGCTACCTGGCACCGCTGGTCCACGACTTCATGCGCTGCCACCCGCAGCTCGAGGTGCACATGCATTTCACCAACCGGCGAGTCGACATCATCGACGAAGGCTTCGATATCGCCATTCGCATGGGTACGCTACAGGACTCGACACTGATTGCCCGCCGGCTGTGCGAGCGTCGCGAGTACGTGGTCGGCTCGCCGGACTATTTCACCCACCACGGCCAGCCCCATGCGCTTTCCGAGCTGTCCCGCCACCGCTGCCTGATAGGCACCCGTGACCATTGGCGCTTCGACGTCAACGGCATCCGCCGCGAGATACGTATCGACGGCCCCTGGCGTGGCAATTCCGGTCCGGCCCTGCTCGATGCCGCCCTCAAGGGCCTGGGACTCGCCCAGTTA
The DNA here is from genome assembly GCF_032334135.1 of Halomonas sp. I1. Classification (NCBI taxonomy): domain Bacteria; kingdom Pseudomonadati; phylum Pseudomonadota; class Gammaproteobacteria; order Oceanospirillales; family Halomonadaceae; genus Halomonas; species Halomonas sp. I1. The sequence goes on along the minus strand of NZ_JAVXUS010000010.1, from coordinate 14,777 downwards.
CCCGATTACTATGTCGACACTCACCTGGCCAGGGGCGAGCTGATCAGCGTGCTCGATGCCTACCGACACGACGACACCGCGGTCTGGGCCGTCTACCCGCGCCATCGACACCGCTCCCCCAAGGTCAGGCAGTTCCTCGACTACCTGGTCGCCGAGCTCGGCCCGAGCCTGCCGGCACAGCGCCGACCGAACGTTTGACGCTCATGCCGGCAAGACACAGCGTTCTCACTTGAAGTTCTTGCGCACGATCTTGTCGATCTCGCCGACGATACCGCTACGGAAGCTCAGCACGCAGACCACGAAGATCGCCCCCAGGATCACGCTGACCCAGTTACCCAGCGGCGACTGGGCGAGCTGGGTCTGCAGGCTGACCACCAGCCCCGCCCCCATCAGCGGGCCGAACAGGGTGCCCACCCCGCCGAGCAGGGTCATCAGGATGACCTCGCCGGACATATGCCAGTGGGCATCGGTAAGCGAGGCCAGCTGGAAGACCACCGTCTTGGTGGCGCCCGCCAGGCCGGCCAGGCCCGCCGAGATCACGAAGGCGAGCAGCTTGTAGGCATCGACGTTATAGCCCAGTGACACGGCCCGCGGTTCGTTTTCACGGATCGCCTTGAGCACCTGGCCGAAGGGCGAGTGCACGGTGCGCTGAATGATGGCGAAGCCGATCACGAAGACCGCGAACACGAAGTAGTACATGGCCAGGTTGCTGGACAGGTCGACCAGGCCGAACAGTCGCCCGCGGGGCACACCGTGCAGGCCGTCCTCGCCGCCGGTGAAGGGCGCCTGGATGTAGAAGAAGAACACCATCTGCGCCAGCGCCAGGGTGACCATGGCGAAGTAGATGCCCTGGCGGCGGATCGCCAGGGCGCCGAACCCCAGGCCGAGGATCAGGCTGGCGAGCGTCCCGGCGAGGATCCCGGTCTCCGGCGTCAGGCCCGGATGGCTCGACAGCAGGTAGCCGGTGACATAGCCGCCGGTGGCCAGGAAGGCCGCGTGGCCGAAGGACAGGAGGCCCGCGTAGCCCAGCAGCAGGTTGAAGGCGCAGGCGAACAGCGCGAAGCACAGCACCTTCATCAGGAACACCGGATAGGCGACGAAGGGTGCGACCAGGCCGATGGCCAGCAGGGCCAGGTAGAGGGCCCCGCGACGCTGCCGGGCGCGCCGACGACGCTTCATCGAGGGAGAAAGGGTCTGGGTGGTGGCCGTCATGTCATGCCTCCTTGCCGAAGAGTCCCGCGGGACGCAGCATCAGCACCAGGATCATCACCAGGAAGATCACGGTGTTGGCGGCCTCGGGGTAGTACACCTTGGTCAGCCCCTCGACCAGGCCCATGCCCAGGCCGGTGAGGATGGCACCGAGGATCGAGCCCATGCCGCCGATCACCACCACGGCGAAGACCACGATCAGCAGGCTCGAGCCCATAGTCGGCGAAACCGGGTAGAGAGGCGCGGCCAGCACCCCGGCGAAGGCCGCCAGCGCTACCCCGAAGCCGTAGGTCAGGGTGACCAGCTGGGGCACGTTGACGCCGAACGCCTGCATCAGCGCCGGGTTCTCGGTGCCGGCCCGCAGGTAGGCGCCGAGGCGAGTGCGCTCGATGATGAACCAGGTCGCGAGACACACCGCCAGTGCTGCGACCAGCACCCAGCCGCGGTAGGTGGGCAGGAACATGAAGCCCAGGTTGAGACCGCCCTGCAATGCCTCGGGCACCGGATAGCTAGCGCCGGACACGCCGAAGAGGTTGATCAGGGTGCCCTCGAAGATCAGCGCCAGCCCGTAGGTCAGCAGCAGACCATAGAGATGGTCGAGATGGGCGATGCGGCGCAGGATGGTGCGCTCGATCACCATGCCGAGCCCACCCACCACCAGGGGCACCAGCAGCAGCGCCAGCCAGTAGTCGAGGCCCAGATACTGCAGGCCCAGCAGGGCCGCGAAGGCGCCCAGCATGTACTGGGCCCCGTGGGCGAAGTTGATGATCTTCAGCAGGCCGAAGATCACCGCCAGCCCCAGGCTCAGCAGGGCATAGAAGGCGCCGTTGATCAGGCCCAGCATCAGCTGGCCCATGAATACCGCCAGCGGCACCCCGAATATCATGGTCATAAGAAGGGTCTCCTCGCCATCAGGGACCGACGGCATCAGCCGCCGCCGTATTCAGATTCCGCAGGGCCATCGCCGTCGGATGCGGCGCGGGGCGCCGGGGACAGGTCACAGAGGGGGTCCTACGCCAGGGGTGAGGAGGATTCCTCCGAACGGGCTAGCCACGGATGGCCAGCACCGGACCTGCAAGCGTAGCGGGACGCGAGAGCGCCGCAGGGCGTCGGTAGCGCCCAGGGAAGGGTTCACAGCGCCCCCTCGCAGACCTGTCGCCGAATCAGCCCCGACCGACACTAACCGCGATCACCCTGTCGGATTCCGCTCACTGGTTAACCAGGTCGCACTGGCTCTCGTCGAGCGGGCGGTAGGCCTGGTCGGCGGGAATGGTGCTCTTGATCTCGTAGAGGTCCCACTCGCCGCTGGACTCGGCCGGCGACTTCACCTCGGCCAGGTACATGTCGTGGACCATGCGACCGTCCGCGCGGATGCGGCCGTTGCGAGCGAAGAAGTCCTCCACCGGGGTCTCGGCCATCCGGGCGCGGACCGTCTCGGGCTCGTCGGTGCCGGCGGCCTCCACGGCGTTCAGGTAATGCATGGTGCTGGAGTAGACGCCGGCCTGGACCATGGTCGGCATGCGCCCGACGCGCTCGAAGTATCGCTCGGCCCACTCGCGGGACTGCTCGTCCATGTCCCAGTACCAGCCGGTGGTCAGCAGCAGGCCCTGGGTGGCCTCCAGCCCCATGGCATGAACGTCGTTGAGGAAGATCAGCAGACCGGCGAGTTGCTGGCCGGCCTGAGTCAGACCGAACTGGCTGGCGGTCTTGATGGCGTTGACGGTGTCGGAGCCGGCGTTGGCCAGGCCGACGATCTCCGCCCCGGAACCCTGGGCCTGGAGGATGTAGGACGAGAAGTCGCTGGTCGGGAAGGGATGACGTACCCCGCCGACCACCTCGCCGCCGTTCTCCTCCACCACCTTGGTCACGTCGCCCTCCAGGGCATGGCCGAAGGCATAGTCGGCGGTGAGCATGAACCAGCTGTCGCCACCCTGCTCGACCACCGCCTTGGCGGTGCCGTTGGCCAGCGGATAGGTGTCGTAGACCCAATGGATATGGTTCGGCGTGCAGTGTTCGTTGGTGATGCTGGAAGCGGCAGAGCCGGAGATGATGGCCAGTCCGTTCGCCTCCTCGAGGGCCTTGGTCACGGCGATGGATACCGAGGAGGCCACCATCCCGGCCACCAGATCGACGTTCTCCTGGTCGATCCAGCCGCGCACGGTGTTGGCACCCACGTCGGCGCTGTTGCGGTCGTCGGCACTGAATACCTCGATGGGCACCCCGCCCACCTCGCCGCCGAAGTCCTCGATGGCCATGTTCAGGGCCTCGAGGCCACCGGGGCCGGCCAGGTCGCGATAAGTGCCGGACATGTCGGCCAGGTAGCCGATGCGCACGGCATCGTCGCTCATCTGGGCCTGGGCGGTGCCGGTGGCCAGGGCGGTGGCGGCGACGGCGATGGCGCCGGCGAGACTGCGCTTGTTGAAGCTCATTGTGCTCTCCATGCCCCGAAGGGGCGGTTTGTTGTTGTCGAGAGATGGTGGAGTGGCCTGGACGGCGGCATTGCCGTCAGACCCCCAGCAGGGAATTCAGGTGCTCACGCCGGGATGGCAGCTCGGCGGCCGAGATCTCCTCGACGATGCGGCCGTGCTCCATGACGAAGTGGCGGTCCGCCAGTGGCGCGGCAAAGCGGAAGTTCTGCTCTACCAGCACGATGGTCATGCCGCGCGCCTTGAGCTCGACGAGCACCTCGCCCAGCGCCTGGTTGATGACCGGTGCCAGCCCTTCGGTGATCTCGTCGAGCAGCAGCAAGCGGGCCCCGGTGCGCAGGATGCGCGCCATGGCCAGCATCTGCTGCTCGCCGCCGGAGAGTCGGGTGCCCTGGCTACGGCGCCGTTCGTAGAGATTGGGAAACATGGCGTAGATCTCGTCGAGGCTCATTCCGCCGGAGCGCACCGTGGGCGGCAGCAGCAGATTCTCCTCGACGTCGAGGCTCGCGAAGATGCCCCGCTCCTCCGGGCAGTAACCCACGCCCAGCCGTGGAATGCGGTGGGGGCGCATGGCCAGGGTCTCGTTGCCGTTGATGACGATCGAACCGGTGCGATGACCGACCATGTTCATGATTGCCTTCAGGGTGGTGCTGCGCCCGGCGCCGTTGCGTCCCAGCAGGGTGACCAGCTCACCGCGGCGCACGTCGAAGTCGACCCCATGCAGGATGTGCGACTCGCCGTAGAAGGCGTGCAGGTCGCGGACGCGCAGCATCTCGGCACCGTCGAGGTCTCGATATTCCAGTGCGGCCTCCGTCATGCGCCGGCCTCCTCTGTCTCATCCGCCTCGCTGCCCATGTAGGCCTCCCGGACGCGAGCATCCCGCGAGACGCTGGCATAGTCGCCCTCGGCAAGCACCGCGCCGCGCGCCAGCACGGTGATGCGATCGCACAGCCGGCTGACCACGCTGAGGTTGTGCTCCACCATCAGCACGGTGCGACCGGCCGAGACCCGGCGGATCAGCTCGACGATGCGGTCGACGTCCTCGGCCCCCATACCCTGGGTCGGCTCGTCGAGCAGCATCACCGAAGGCTCCAGGGCCAGGGTGGTGGCCACTTCCAGAGCGCGCTTCCGTCCATAGGGCATCTCCACGGTGAGCACGTCGGCATAGTCCTGAAGATCGACCTCCTCGAGCAGCGCCATGGCCCGCTCGTTGAGGGGCTCCAGGGTCTTCTCGGATTTCCAGAAATGGAAGGAGGTGCCGAGCTTGCGCTGCAGGGCCACCCGCACGTTCTCCAGCGCCGTCATGTGGGCGAACACCGCCGAGATCTGGAAGGAGCGCACCAGGCCGAGCCGGGCGATCTCGTTGGCCTTCATCCCGGTGATCGGCTTGCCGCGATAGAGGATCTCGCCGCGGCTGGGCGGCAGGAACTTGGTGAGCAGGTTGAAGACGGTGGTCTTGCCGGCGCCGTTGGGGCCGATCAAGGCATGGATATGGCCTTCCCGAATCTGCAGGTCGACGTCGTCCACGGCGGTGAAGCCGCGGAATTGCTTGGTCAACCCGCGAGTCTCGAGCACGAACTCCTGGGTCATGTGAGGTCCTCTCGAGGCCGCCGGGGCGGCCCGTCGTTACGTTGCTGTTGTCATTGTTGTAAACCGAGACCATGACGTGGTCGCCGGCATCGAGGCCCAAGCCCCGAGGACTCTTTAACCTTTACGTCAACGTAAGCTAGAGGACGAAACGAGGACCGGCAACCATCGAAACGTTAAACTCGACCAATGGCGTAGATACCGCCATTTCAATAGGTTGCAAATAAAAAAGGCGCGCCACCGGAGCGACGCGCCAGACAGGACGGCATCCGCCGCCCGACAGAGAGATCGTTCAGCACTCGATGGCGTTGACCGCCAGGCCACCCTTGGAGGTCTCCTTGTACTTCTCCTGCATGTCGGCGCCGGTATCGCGCATGGTGCGAATCGCCTTGTCCAGGGAGATGAAATGCTCCCCATCGCCGCGCAAGGCCATCTGGGTCGCATTGATCGCCTTCACCGAGGCAATGGCGTTACGCTCGATGCAGGGCACCTGCACCAGGCCGCCCACCGGGTCGCAGGTCAGGCCCAGATTGTGCTCGAGGCCGATCTCGGCGGCATTCTCGATCTGACCGACACTGCCACCCATCACCTCGGTGAGTCCGGCAGCGGCCATGGCGCAGGCGGAGCCCACCTCGCCCTGGCATCCCACCTCGGCACCGGAAATGGAGGCATTCTTCTTGCACAGGATACCTACCGCACCAGCGGTCAGCAGGAAATCCACCACATTGCGCTCGCAGGCGTCCGGCTGGAATTTCATGTAATAGTGCAATACCGCCGGGATGATACCTGCTGCACCATTGGTGGGCGCCGTGACCATCCGTCCACCGGCGGCGTTTTCCTCGTTCACCGCCAGGGCAAAGACATTGACCCAGTCCATCGCGGAAAACGTCGTGGTGATCAGGCTGGCGTCGTCCTCCATCGCCAGCAGCCGTTGATGCAGGGCAGAGGCGCGTCGCTTGACCTCGAGACCGCCAGGCAGGATGCCCTCGTGCGCGAACCCCTGGTTGACGCAATCCTGCATGGCTTCCCAGATTCGCCAGAGACCGGCACGGATCTCGGGCTCCTCCCGCCAGGCCTTCTCGTTGGCCATCATCAGCTCGCTGATGCGCAGGTCATGCAGGCGGCACAGCGCCAGCAGCTCGGCGGCACTATTGAACTCATAAGGCAAGGCCGTGTTATCGGCATCCAGTTCATCCCGATCGACCTGCCCCTGGTCGACCACGAAGCCACCTCCCACCGAGTAGAAGACATTGCGATAAAGCTCACCGGCATGACCATGAGCCACCAGGGTCATGGCGTTCGGGTGATAGGGCAGACTCTCGTCGTGCCATTGCAGATCACGGGCCCAGACGAAGGGGATCGCCAGGTGTCCATCGAGCAGCAGGGTCTGGGATTCCAACAGCTCCTCGATACAGGGCGAGACGATCGCCGGGTCGATGAGGTCGGGACGCTCGCCCATCAAGCCCATGATGGTCGCTCGATCGGTGCCATGCCCCTTGCCGGTGGCCGATAGCGACCCGTGCAGATGGATCTCTATCCGCGCGACCCGTTCGAGCAGGTCGCGGCCACGTAACGCCTGGACGAAATCATGACCCGCCTGCATCGGGCCTACCGTATGGGAGCTGGAGGGGCCGATACCGATCTTGAACAAGTCGAAGACGCTGATTGCCATGGTGGAGCCTCATTGCGCGGCCGAATGGACGCGATCGTCAGGGTCTGGAGGAAGGTGCTTATCGGGAGCCTTTTACTGGCGCTTTCTATCAGTCAAGCTAAAGCCAACTGGTATTCACCTCATTTGACCCTTATGTTGGGGCCAGGTTTTCCCAGGAGCAATCGAGAATATCTCGCTTTCAATATAGTATGACTAAACCATGAGTCGTCTTCTCAATTCTCAGACCCACGCCTGGCTGAAGGTCTTCGCCGTCAGCGCACGCCACCTCTCCTTCACACGGGCAGCGGAAGAGCTGCATGTCACGACGGGGGCGGTCAGCCAGCAGATAAAGCAGCTCGAGGCGCGCCTGGGCTTCAAGCTATTCCGGCGCCTGCCCCGTCGACTCGCCCTGACCGAGGAAGGCCGACGACTGGCGACGGTGGTCGATGATGCCTATCAGGCCGTGGGTCTCGAGGTGAAGCGACTGCGCAGCGGCGTGATGAGCGGCATCATCCGGTTACGCAGCGTCCCCTCCTTTCTCAACAAGTGGTTGATGCCCCGCCTGCCCCGGCTGCAGGCGCGCTTCCCCGACATCGAGTTGCACGTCACTGCCGAGGACAGCAGCATCTCGCTGCGGGAGGGGGATTTCGACCTCGCCCTGGATCTCAATGATGGCCAGACACCGGGACTGGCCATCACACCGCTGATCGAGGAGACCATCTTTCCAGTCTGCTCGCCCTCCCTGCTTCGCGGGCGCCCGCCCTTGCGTCGCCCCGAGGACCTGGCCTGGTACCCCTTGCTGCACGACGTTACCGCCTGGCGAGGGAGCCGTGATTATGGCGAATGGGAACACTACCTGGCATCCATCGAAGCCCCTTCGGTGAACGTTCACCGTGGCTATACCTTCAATCGCAACCATCTGACCATGGAAGCCGCCATCGCCGGCATGGGCGTGGCCATCGCCCGCCAGACCCTGATCACCAATGAACTGGATACCGGTGCCCTGATCGCTCCCCTCGAGCAGCGCGTCGCCACCGGCATGCGCTATGGTATCGTCTACGCCGCTGGCGCCCTGGACGACCGACGCGTGAAAGCCGTTCACGACTGGCTCGTGGAAGAGGCGGCAAGGCAAGATGTCACCCGCTAGCACCCGGGCGACGACGGGACAAGTTGCGTATAATAGCGGCCTTCGATACACCATGCCGCGAGAAGATGGATGCTCAAGACCTCTCCCGACCGGATCAGCTTTCGTGCCACCTGCCTGAGAGCCCTCGCCTACCTCCTGATCATCGCCGCCCTGATGGAAGGTGTGATGCATGAAGCCCAACGGCTCCCCAGCGTCCAGTTCTCGGAATCCGGCTTCACGGAAATTACCCAATCCGTCCTGCTGCTGCTGGCAACGGGACTGGCCCTCGCCACCCGCCTGATTCAGCGCCAGCTGCCCAATGTCGCCCTGTTACTGGTCGGCCTGCTCGGCGCCTCGCTGATCCGTGAACAGGATGCCTGGCTCGACACCCACGTCTTCGATGGCGCCTGGCAAACACTGGTCACCCTACTGGTGCTACCCGTGCTGTTCGTGGTGATCCGACAACGCCGCGCCTTCGTGGCCGAGCTCGAATCGATGACCGGCACCTTCTCCTTCGGTCTCTTTTCGGCCGGCTTCCTGACCACCTATGCCTTTTCGCGCCTCTATGGGCGCAGCGAGCTATGGCAGGCAATTCTGGGTGACCACTACTTGCGCACTTTCAAGGATGCAGCGGAAGAAATCACCGAACTGTTCGGCTACACCCTATTGTTGTTCGCCATGCTGGAGCTGGTACTCCTAGTACGCCGCCGCTTGGCTGCCCGGGAGTGACGCAACACTTACCGGGTGGCATAACGACGAACGGCCCGCGAAACTTTCGCGGGCCGTTCGTCTTCAGGCATGGCACGAGACACTGCCATCCATTCACTACCGACGACTACTCATCGAGGAAGGAGCGCAGCGGTTCGGAGCGTGATGGGTGGCGCAGCTTGCGCAAGGCCTTGGCTTCGATCTGGCGAATTCGCTCGCGGGTCACGTCGAACTGCTTGCCGACCTCTTCGAGAGTGTGGTCGGTGTTCATGTCGATGCCGAAACGCATGCGCAACACCTTGGCCTCTCGCGCCGTCAAACCACCGAGCACATTGCGTGTGGCCTCGATCAGCCCCTCGCCGGTCGCCGAGTCGATGGGCAGCATCATGGTGCCATCTTCGATGAAGTCCCCCAGGTGCGAATCGTCATCGTCACCGATGGGTGTCTCCATGGAGATCGGCTCTTTGGCGATCTTGAGCACCTTGCGCACCTTGTCCTCGGGCATCTCGAGGCGCTCGCCAAGCTCCTCGGGTGTCGGCTCGCGGCCCATTTCCTGCAGCATCTGGCGCGAGACACGATTGAGCTTGTTGATGGTCTCGATCATGTGCACCGGAATACGAATGGTCCGCGCCTGGTCGGCGATCGAGCGCGTGATCGCCTGGCGAATCCACCAGGTGGCATAGGTCGAGAACTTGTAGCCACGACGATATTCGAACTTGTCCACGGCCTTCATCAGGCCGATGTTGCCTTCCTGGATCAGGTCCAGGAACTGCAGGCCACGGTTGGTGTACTTCTTGGCGATGGAGATCACCAGGCGCAGGTTGGCTTCGACCATTTCCTTCTTGGCCCGGCGGGCCTTGGCCTCGCCGATGGAAAGCCTGCGGTTGACTTCCTTGAGGTCAGTCACCAGCAGCGCCACCATCTCTTCCTCGAAAGCGATCTTGCGCTGGGCGCGCTGAATATCGCCCTTCAGCGGCGCGAGCCGGTCGGCGTGCCTGGCATTCTCGGCCATGAAACCATCCAGCCAGTCCTGACGGGACTCATTGCCCGGGAAGGACTTGATGAAGGTCTTGCGCGGCACCTTCGCCTTCTTGACGCACAACTGCATGATCGCCTTTTCCTGAGCACGCACCTGCTCGACACTGATGCGCACCTGGCCGACCAGGCGTTCGAAATGCTTGGGCACCAGCTTGATCGGCGAAAACAGCTCGGCGAGCCGTGCCAGTTCACTCTGAGCCTGCTTGGCATCGCGACCATGCGCCTCGATAGCGCGGCGGGCTGCCTCGTTCTGCTCGCGGATCTGCTCGAAGCGAGCCTTCGCCTCTTCGGGATCCGGGCCACCGCCGGTTTCTTCTTCCTCGGCGTCGTCATCCTCGTCGGACGCTTCGCCGTCCGCGGCATTGCGCTCGGGTTCGGGCTCCGGCACATCTGCCTCGGCCACTCCGGGGATTCCCTCGTCGGGATCGATGAACCCCGAGAACAGGTCGGAAAGACGCCCCGGGGCTTCTTCATCCTGAGTGGCATCATAGGCCTCGAGGATGGAGTCCACGGCACCGGGCAGATAGGCCAGCGCCGACATTACCTCTCGAGTCCCTTCCTCGATGCGCTTGGCGATCTCGATCTCGCCTTCGCGGGTCAACAGCTCCACGGTCCCCATTTCGCGCATGTACATGCGCACCGGGTCGGTGGTGCGGCCCACATCGCTTTCCACCGCCGCCAGCGCCGCCACGGCCTCCTCGGCCGCCGACTCGTCGGTGGATTGATCGGCCATCATCAGGGTGTCTTCGTCGGGGGCTTCCTCGACGACATTGATACCCATGTCGTTGATCATGCCGATGATGTCTTCCACCTGATCCGGGTCGGCGATATCCTCGGGTAGATGGTCGTTGACCTCGGCATAGGTCAGGAAGCCCTGTTCCTTGCCGCGCGCGATCAACTCCTTCAGACGTGACTGCTGCTGCGCATTTCCAGCCATAGAAACCCTATCTCGACGAAGAAGAATGAAGCACCTGAAGCACTGAGGCGGAGAAAAACTCGATAAGCCGAACAGTATAGCGGTTTAGCGTACTGTTTTGCTAGTTCGGTGTATTTGCGCGGTCATTCAGGTGTGTTAGTTTGTCCGGTTGCGTCCCGTTCGGTTACGCTCTTAATGTGGTGATGGTAGGAGAGAAATCAACCCTCGCGCCACTTTTCCCGGCGGTTTCAGGGCCTGCCCGGACGGCGGCACGGCTCTCATCCCTTCAGCTCCATCAACAGTTCGTTCAGCCGCTGGCGCTCTTCCTGCGACAACCGCTCGCCGGTACGACTCCGGGCCAGCAGGGCGTCATACTCCTCCTGCGGGGAACGCTTCCGACGGTGGCGCTGGAAATACGCCACCCAGTTATCCAGCTCGACACCCCGCAGCCTCTTTGGCACCAGAGGCTCTCGGCGTGCCAGCGCCGCCAGGCGCTCGCCTTCCGGCGTGCCATGAAAGTGCGCCAGCAGCACCTGAGCACTGCGATAACGTCCCGCCTTGAGAAGGCGCACCACCTCGCGACACAGTCGGGCATCCCCATCCTCATGGGCGCACCAGTCGTCGCTCTCCGGCAGACGTTCGACCAGGCCAGGCTCATGCACCAGCAATTGCAGAGCACGCGCCATCAGACCAAGCGCTCCATCGGTTGTCGGCGCCTCGTCCGACGCTGCCGCCTCGGCCATCGGAGGCGTAACGGCCTCCTCCACCGGAGGGCGACCGCCAGGTTCCGATCCGGCGTGGCGCATCATCAAGGACTCGAAGCTTGACTGGTCGACGCCAGTGCGTCGCGAGAGTTCCGTCAGCAACAGGGATTTCAGCATTCCCTCGGGCAGAAGCCCGATCGCCTCCAGCACCTGACTGGCATACCGCTCTCGCTCTTCGATGCGCGCCAGGTCACGCCCCTGCGCCGCCAGCTCGAACAGAAACTCCGACAGCGGGCTTGCACAGGTCACCCGATCCTCGAAGGCCTCGGCACCCTCTCGACGCACCAGAGTGTCCGGGTCCTCCCCCTCGGGCAGGAACAGGAAGCGTGCCTGACGACCGTCGATCATCATCGGCAACGCCGTGCGCAAGGCCCGGTCCGCCGCCTGACGGCCGGCACGGTCGCCATCGAAGCAGAACACCACCTCATCGACCACGCGGAAAAGCCGTGACAGATGATCCTCGGTGGTCGCCGTCCCCAGCGTGGCTACCGCATTGCGAATGCCGAACTGGGCCAGGGCCACCACATCCATGTAGCCCTCGACGATCACCAGACGCTCCAGCCGAGCATTGGCCTGACGCGCCTCGTAGAGGCCGTAGAGCTCGCGCCCCTTGTGAAACACCGGTGTCTCAGGCGAATTGAGATATTTGGGCTTGGCATCGCCCAGCACCCGTCCGCCGAAAGCCACGGTACGACCGCGAATATCACGAATCGGGAACATCACCCGGTCGCGGAAGCGATCATAGGTCCGGCCGCTGTCTTCCCGGTGCACCAGGAGCCCATACTCAATCTGGACAGCCTCGCTGATGCCGCGTTCGCCGAGGTGATGACGCATCGCCTCCCACTCCGCGGGCGCGAAACCGATACCGAAATCGCGCACCACCTCCGGCGAGAGCCCCCGCTTGTCGAGGTAAGCACGAGCCGCGTCCCCTTCCGGCATCTTCAGGCGTTCGCGAAAGAAGCTCGCCGCCAGTTCCAGGAGGTTGACGCCTTCCTTGCGCTTGCGCTCACGTGCCTGCTGGCGAGGGTCGTCATCGCCCTCCCGCGGCACATCGAGCCCTAGCCGAGCGGCCAGTTGCTCCACGGCCTCGGGGAAGCGCAGACGGTCATACTCCATCAAGAAGCGCAGGGCGTTACCGTGAGCGCCGCAACCGAAACAGTGATAGAACTGCTTGTCGGCACTCACGGTGAACGACGGCGACTTTTCCTGGTGGAAGGGGCACAGCCCCGAGTGATTGCGCCCCGCCTTCTTGAGCTTGACCCGCTCACCCACGATGTCGACCACATCGGTACGAGCCAGCAGGTCATCGATGAAACGTTGCGGAATCTGTCCAGCCATTCAGGCTATCCCGAAAGCGGAGAAAACGAGGGCGAGAAGAACAACGCAAAAACAAGCGGCCACCGATTGGCGGCCGCTTGGCGTCCTCCCGAGACGACCCGAGAAGGGCCGCCCCAAGTACGGATCAATAGAGCCGTTCGAAACGCTTACGCTCACGCTGGAGCTTCTTGGCGTGACGCTTGACGGCAGCCGCCGCCTTGCGCTTGCGTTCCGCAGTCGGCTTCTCGTACTGCTCGCGACGGCGAACCTCAGAGAGCACACCGGCTTTTTCACAGGAACGCTTGAAGCGACGCAGCGCGACGTCAAACGGCTCGTTATCGCGTACTTTGACAGAAGGCATTAAGCACTCACCTACCTTGAAAACTTGAGTTCGGTTCGAACGCACGCCTTGGGGCATTCATCACGCTTCGCTCGGACGAGCCGCAGCGCGGCGAAAACGAAAAAACGAACCCCGGGCGCACGACCCAGTCTTGCAGCGCACAGTATTCTAGTCGTCGTGGTGCTGCCATGCAAACCGTTTCGCGGACAGGGCTATCGCAGCTGGATCTGGCGAGGGGCGCCGGGGACAGGCCGAAGAGGGGGTCCGATGCCATGGATGGCATCGGTAGCCTCCAGGGAAGGATTCACAGCGCCCCCTCGCAGGCCTGTCGACGGAGCAGCCCGAGCGACAACGCTTAACTGCGATAGCCCTGGTTTCGCGGACGGCCCCTGCCGCCTCATGGCCAAAACGCGTAGAATACCGCCATTTCCGATCCACCGAGCCATGACCATGCGCGTACTGGGCATCGAGACCTCCTGCGACGAAACCGGCGTCGCCCTCTTCGACACCGAGCGAGGCCTTGCGGCCGACGCCCTGCATAGCCAGATTGCCATGCACGCCGAATACGGTGGCGTGGTGCCCGAACTGGCCTCCCGCGACCATACCCGTCGCCTGCTGCCGCTGATTCAGCGGGTGCTCGACGACGCCGGCGCGAGCCGCCGGGACCTCGACGCCATCGCCTACACCGCCGGTCCGGGCCTGGTCGGCGCCCTGATGGTCGGGGCCAGCACCGCTCACGGCATGGCCCGGGCCCTCGGCATTCCGGTACTCGGCGTTCACCACATGGAAGGCCACCTGCTGGCCCCCATGCTGGAGGATGATCCCCCCGACTTCCCCTTCGTGGCCCTGCTGGTCTCCGGCGGGCACACCCAACTGGTGGAGGTCGCAGGGATCGGGCGCTACCGACTGCTCGGCGAATCGGTGGACGACGCCGCTGGCGAGGCCTTCGACAAGGCAGCCAAGATGCTCGATCTGGACTACCCCGGCGGTCCGGCGGTGGCCCGGCTCGCCGAAACCGGCGACCCGGGCCGGCTACGGTTCCCGCGACCCATGACCGATCGCCCGGGCCTGGACTTCAGCTTTTCCGGCTTGAAGACCCACACCCTGACCGCCATCCGCCAGCTCGAGGCCAAAGGCATGCTCGACGACCAGGCCCGTGCCGATGTGGCGCGCGCCTTCGAAGACGCGGTGGTCGACACCCTGTCGATCAAGTGCCGACGCGCCCTCGACGCCACCGGCCTGACACGACTGGTGGTGGCCGGCGGCGTCAGCGCCAACCATCGCCTGCGCGCACGCCTCGAGCACGAAGCCACCAAGCGTGACGCCAGGGTCTACTATCCACGTGGCCGTTTCTGCACCGACAACGGCGCCATGATCGCCTATGCGGGCGCACAACGCCTGCGTGCCGGCGAACACGACGAGCCCGGGCAGATGCAGGCCGTCCCCCGCTGGCCGCTGGAAACCCTCGGTGAGCCGTAAGCGGCGAGCGGCGAGCGGCGAGCGGCGAGCGGCGAGCGGCGAGCGGCGAGCGGCGAGCAGGATGACGACTGACGTGAGCCTCGCGTCAAGAGCAGACGACGGAAATTACCACTCGAACATCCCGGGCGGGGGGGCGTAGCTCGTAGCTCGTAGCTCGTAGCTCGTAGCTCGTAGCTCGTAGCTCGTAGCTCGTAGCTCGTAGCTCGTAGCTCGTAG